>JARGFZ010000039.1 GCA_029210965.1 bacterium
CCACGTATTCTAACCGAAGACAGCGGGCACTTCCATCTACGGGCTTACGCCCGCAGAATTACGAATGAGTATTAAACGTGGATTTCATGACCGTAAGACCAGACTGGACTCCGGGTCGTTGCCCGGAGTGACAAGCATGCTGTCATTCCGGACCGGGTGAAACGAGGAGACGGCATCCAGCTGGACTTGCCTACTGCGGCGACGGCGGAGAGGAGGCTATAATATAGGGGAAGGCACGGTACCTGAAATAACATTTAAAGGCCGGATATGACCATACCAACACAAAGGATAATCAAAGAGTTGTCCAGACCGGAGGCCTACCCCCACCCGGTTGACAAGGTCGAGGTGATCCAGACCCACATCTCGGTCGTCTTTCTGGCCGGTGATCTTGTCTACAAGGTCAAGAAACCTTTGAATCTGGGGTTCCTGGATTTCACAACTCTGGAAAAACGCCATCACTACTGCCTTGAGGAACTTCGCCTCAACCGCAGGCTCAGTCCGGACATCTATCTTTACGTTGTTCCGGTGGTCGACGGCCCGAACGGCCTTCGCTTTGGCGTGACAGGCGACTCGGTTGAAATATCTCCGGTTGAATACGCCGTGGTGATGAAGAGGCTCGATGAGAGCAGGTTCCTCTCGGCCCTCCTGACCGGGGGAACGGTGGACAGAGCGGCCATGAGATCCATCGCCGAAAGGATCGCCGATTTTCATCTCCAGGCTGAAACCTCCGCCGAGATCACCAGGGTCGGGGGCATCGAGGCGGTGATCCTCAATACGGAGGAGGATTTTCAGCAGGTGCAGCCTTACGTCGGAGAGACCCTCTCGATAGAAACCTATGAAACCATAGCCCTTTACACCCGGACCTTTATCGAGGTCAACAGGGATCTTTTCGCCCGGCGGGAAGCCGGAGGCTGGATCAGGGACGGTCACGGGGATCTGCACACTCAACACATCTGCATGGCGGACGGCTTCCAGATATTCGACTGCATCGAATTTAACGAAAGGTTCCGATACGGTGATGTCCTGGCGGATGCCGCTTTTCTTGCCATGGATCTGGAAAGGCTCGGATACAGGGACCTGGCACAAACATATACAGACTCCTACCTGGAACTGATGGAACTGGGGGACTTCTCGGCTTTATTTAATTTTTATGCCTGTTACCGCGCTGTGGTGAGAGGCAAGGTGGAGGGCTTCCGTTCCCGCGACCCCAACGTCCTGCCAGCCGAGGCCAACCTGGCCCGGGAAAACGCCAGAAATTTTTTCAGCCTTGCCGAAAAATACGCCAGGACACCGGTTCCACCGGTACTCATCACGGGGTGCGGTCTCATGGGCTCTGGAAAATCGACCCTGGCAAAGGCGTTGGAGAGCCGCCTGGACATCGTGATTTTGTCGTCTGATTCCATCAGGAAAGAGCTGGCCGGAATAGACCCCACCTCCTCCCGTCATGTTCCCTTTGGAAGCGACATTTATTCAGAGGAGTTCAGTATCCGGACATATTCCCAGCTGCACAAAAGAGCGACGACCCATTTGAAAGGGGGTCAGAGCGTCTTTCTTGATGGCTCCTACATGAATCCAGACCTGCGAGAGCAAGCCCTGGAGGCAGCACGAAAAGCCGATGCCGGGTTTCTGCTGCTGCACCTTGATCCTGGTGAGGAAGAGCTCAGAAACAGACTGCGGAAAAGGATGAAGGGGCCAGATGCCGTATCTGACGGGCGTGAGGAGATCCTTGGGGATCAGATAGCAGCTTTCAGCCCTCCAGCTGAGGTACCCCACGAACTGAAGCTGACCTTCCATGGTTCACAGTCCCTGGATGATCTGGCCAGGGAAACCTATCGCCGCCTCCTGGCAGGGTGAGGGTAGGGGTAATGGTAGGCCACTGGACGCGGAGACGCGGAGACGCGGGGACTCGGGGTAAAACCTTAAACCCGGGACCCGAAACCTGGAACCGAAAACAATCATTTCAGGTTTTCCGGGAGGATCCTGAATACCATTCTTCAAGAAATCGCCTTGCGGCATCCTCTTCAGGAGGAATGTCCCCTTCAACGACTGCCTCGACAAGGGCTTTTTTCGCCTCACCTACTGATAACCCTGGTTCGATATCCAGTATCTCCATGATCTGCTGACCGGTGAGGGGTGAGCGGGGTTTGGGCATCGTCCCCCGTATCGTTTCAACGCGCTTTCTAAGCTTTCCCAGATCCTGGAGTTTACCCTTGTAAAGGCGAAGGGATGCGCTGTCTGCCTCAACCAGGGCAAGCAGCCTGTCCAGGTGCCCCCCCGCGCGGTGAATAAACCTGCGAACAGCACGATCGCTCCACTCATCCGTATAGTGCACCATGTGCAGGAGAACAAGCTCCCCCACCTCTCTGGTCAACTTCTTGCCCGCTTTCAGACGTTTTAACAGTTTTTCCGCCAGTTCAGACCCCATGGATTCATGTCCATGGTAGCTGTCTCCGTTCTCGGAAGGGACCATGGCTGCCGGTTTTCCGCAATCGTGGAGCAGCGCGGCCCACCTGAGGGACAGATCACCCGGGCAGCGGTCCACAACCCGCAGCGTGTGCCGGAACAGATCCGGGAAGTGGAAAGGGTTGTTCTGTCGGAACCCGACCATGGCCTGGACCTCAGGCATAATGCCATCCAAAGCATTCCATCGGCCAAGCAGTTCCAGGCCGAGGGATGGTCTTTCGCTCAGAAGGATCAGGTTCATCTCATCAAGGATCCTCTCAGGTGCAACTTGCGATACACGGACAGACAGGTGCCTGGCTGCTTTTCCCAAAGGAGGATCGATCCTGTAAGACTTGCTGGCACGCAGTCTCGCTGCTCGAAAGATCCTGAGAGGATCATCCTCAAAAGTCCGGCGTGCCCCTATGGGTGTCCTCAAAAGACCTTCTTTTATATCTGCCAAACCACGACCACCAGGATCCAGGATATCAACAGTGTCAAAAGGCCCTGCTTTTGAATGCTCTGGTTCTGCAATCTCTACATAAAGCGCATTTAGAGTAAAATCCCTGGAAAGGGCGTCTGCTGTGAGCGGATCCGAACAGATGCAGGTCAGAGAACTCCTCAGGTGAGCCTGGGCGAACTCGATCCGGGAGGCGGCACCATATACGAGGTGGGTACCGAACCTTGGAAAAGAGACTGGATCACCTACCCGCCTTGCCCTGGAAACTTCACCTGCTAATCGCTTAGCCCCTTCATCACCGCCGCCAAAGACGACAACATCCCACTCACCGGAAAAACTTCTCTCTTCCAGGATGTCGCGTACAGCACCGCCCACCAGAAAAACACGTAGCCCCAACCGCATCGCGGCCGGGGCTACCTCATCAAACAGCGCATTTAAAGGTCCCCTGAACCAGGAAGGGATCCTAACTATTTGGTTCTTTCCTGCCGGCCCCTTCATCTTTCTCTGTCACCCCTGCTCTTTTCCTCTGGCCGCCTTTTTCGAGAAGATAATTTATCCTGTAAAAGAGGTCCTGCTGGTCAAAGGGTTTGACTATATGCTCATCAGCGCCCGCCTCAAAAACCCGCCGTGCCACCTCCTTACCCCCGGCTGCCGAAACCACGATGATAGGTATTTCCCCTATCTCATTATCCTTGCGGATCCTCCGACACACTTCGTACCCATCGACCTCCGGCATCATGAGGTCAAGCATGAGGAGATCCACATGGTATTTCTTTGCATAATGGACAGCCTTGGTCGAATCGGGGGTGAACTTTATGTTATACCCTTCCTTGGGGAGTATCATTTCCATCATTTTAAGGAAGGCCTTATCGTCATCCACAACCAGAATTGTCTCGTTCCTGCCCCTCGGGGTCGGCCGTACTCCCTTCCTCCCGGACTCTGCGATGCCCGCATCCGGATGATTTGGTTTATCCGGTTCACCAACAGGCATAAGGATCAGGAAGCAGGTCCCCGCATCTTCATCACTTTCCACAAAAACCTTCCCATGATGGGCAACAACGATCTCCCGTACAATGGAGAGGCCAAGCCCAGATCCGCCAAAACGCCGGGTCGACGAACTGTCCACCTGATAAAAACGTTCAAAGATTTGATCCAGCCGATCCTTGGGAATACCGATCCCGTTGTCTACAACCCGAAATTCGATGAAGTCGCTCTTGGACTTGGCGCTCAGATTTATCTCTCCACCCACTGAGGTAAACTTCAAGGCATTGTCCAAAAGGTTCTGGAAGACCTGGAGCATCTTGTGAAAATCCCAGTGAACGGTGGGCATTTCATCCCCGATGTCAACCGTGACCACGATGTCCTTGGCTTCATATTCGGGACGAAAATTTTCCACCGCTTTGCTGATCAGGGCATCCGGTAAAAAGGCCTGCTTGTTCAATTTATATTCACCTGCCTCGATCCGTGTAAGGTCCAGCAGGTCTTCGATGAGCCCCAGTTGATTTTGACCCTGCTCCTTGACCACGGTTACTATGTCTCTGAGTTCCTTGCTCGGGTTGCCGTAGTTCTTGTCAAGAACAAGGGAGAGATACCCGTTGATGACGGTCAAGGGGGTCCGGAGCTCGTGGGACATGATGGAAAGAAACTTGTTCTTTACCTCATTGGCCCGCTTAAGTTCCTGGTTCATGGTTTTCAGAATATTATAGTTTTCCTGAAGCTTGCTCTGGGCCTCTTCAAGTTCCGCCGCAGTACTCTGAAGCTGCATATAGGAAGCCTGCAGCTCCTCGTTGGCCGATTCGATCTCAAGGTACTTGTAATTGATCTCTTCCTGTTTTTCCCGGAGGGTCCTTGTCCGGCTGTCCACCTTCCGTTCCAGCGTCCGGTTCAGCTCTTCAAGCTCAACCTTATTTTGTTGAAGCCGCCTCTCCCTGTTGGACAGGACCTCGGCCATGTAGTTGAAGCGTTCAGCAAGGATCGTCAATTCATCGCGACCTTTAAGGTCAATACGAAAATCGTAATCCCCCTTGACGATCGCTTCAGTTCCATTGTTCAGTAACCGTATGGGCTTTGTCATGGCCGTTCCGAGCACAATGACCCCTAGAAGAACAAGAAGGGTCGTCAGGATGATCGTCGCGTTGTGAGTTTTCCTGATCCTGGTGAGGTTGTAGTTCACCTTTTCATTGAGGTGTTGTGTCATGGGAGTGAGGATGGTACGCACAGCTTCAACCTGGGCATGGAATGTGGAAAGGTTAATTTCCATATCCATTAAGACCCTATCGTAACCTGTGCCAGCGCCGCTGGTCAGGATGATGCTGGTCAGCATGGTCAGGTCAGAGAAGGTCGTTTCCATTTTACTGGTCATGACGTGAAGGTCCCGGACCAGTTTATCGGGCCTGTCGTGACAGAGGCCACAGCTGTTGTTGGTGAGGTTTTGGGACAGTATCTGTTCGTTGAGGTCACCCATATTACCCTGGATCTCCTCCACCTGATCGAGGAGTATCCTGATGTCCCTCTCGGTGTACCGGGCTTTTTCAAAACCCTTTATGGCCTTAAGAGCCTTGATGTCCAGAGAGGTAATCGTGGTGGAAAGACGGTCAATCAGGAACCGGGCGGTATTGACGTCGTACAGCTGACCCATGATATTGGAAACCAGCCCGCTGCCAATAAGAACAACAATAAATAACCCCACGAGTCCTGAGATGAGCCTTTTCTTCATACCCTGGACTCCATCTAGTTATCCAGCACCCTGATGTTGTTGATCTCGTAACCGCTTTCCTTGACCACCTGCCTGACACCATCATATTCATCCGGAGAGGTCTTCACGAACTTCAACGCTCCAAACATCTTGAGGACCTCCTGGCCTTCCTGATGAGAGTCCATCCTGAGGAAGACCGTCCGAATGGCCTCCCTTGTCCCCTGGGGGACTTCAGCGCTGACTACCAGGGTCGAATCAGGGAAATGGCCGCCCGTGTATAGAATCTCGATCTTTTCACCAAGTTCAGGTTTGCGCTTTATGTACTCATTGAATACCGTGTTTTTCGCAGCCCCGATCTCTGCAATACCGTTAGCAACCATCCACACGGCAGCATCATGGCTCCCAGCGAACCTGATATTGAAAAAGAATTCACCGGGCTCCTTCACACCGTTACTTCGAAGCAGGCTCAGAGGGAAAAAATACCCGGCTGAGGTGTGGGGGTCCACAAAAACGAAAGACCTCCCCTTCCAGGTGGCAATATCACGGGTCACAGGCAGACCGGATCTTTTAAATATGTAGGAGCGGTAATGGGACTCACCTGTTGGCCATACAGGCCTGACAAGGGGGGCAAATCCGTAATTATCGATTCCATAGGCAGCAATAAAACTGCCCATGAAGGCGCCGTCCGCCCTCCCTTCCTTCAGGGCCGACAAAACCTCTTTGTACCCATTGAGGACCTCGAAACGGACATCCAGAGGCAGAAGCTTACAGGTGTATTCGCATAGGTTGTTATACTTTCGCTGCTGCTCAAAGATGTTCCTCTCTGGAACCAGAACGATCCTGAAATTTTTCTTTCCACTGGCCGCCTGGGCAACAGAGGTCCATACCAACAGGCCGACAAGGAAAAGTCCGGCGATTTTAGTCCACATTTTCAAGGGTGTATTTCCTGTTACCGAGGCCGAGTCTTTCGGCGTGTTCCAGGATGGGCTGCCACCGGATACCGGATATAGCGTTGATCTTGTCCTGGGCGCCCAGATCCGTAAGTTTGCTTCCCGCAAGGCCCTGAGCGCCGTTGACAAGGTCCACAGCAGCCTGATCAATGGCCACCGGATCGGTGGAAACCAGGATGCCCACGTCGGCTACGAAAGGCGGGTCGTTGAAATCGAAACAGTCACAGTCCGGGCTCATGTTGATGAGATAGTTAAAAAACAGCCCCTTGTCTTTCTTGTTCTTAAGGGCCCCGGCCACGTACTCGGCGGTCTTCTCCTGGGTGATGGCCGGATCGGTCTTCCAGTTAACCGCGATGGCACCAAAGCTGCACGACACCGTGCACTCGCCGCAGCCGATGCACCTCTCCTCAACAATGAGGGCTTTAGTCCCAGCCTCCCATTCGATGGCGTCAACAGGGCACCATTGGAAACATTTTCCGCACATGGTGCACCTTTCCTCATTCACCGCCGGCAATACATCCGAGTGCATCTCCTGCTTTCCGCTGGGGGCGGCGCACCCCATGCCGATCCCCTTCAGGGCGCCCCCGAAACCGAACAGTTCGTGACCTGTAAAGTGGGTCAGGTTAACCACAACGTCCGCCTGATGAAAACCAGAGGCGATCTTGACCTTGGAAAAGTGTTTACCGTCCACCTTCTCCGAGACGTAGTCCTTCCCCATGAGTCCATCGCCAATGATCACCGGCGCGCCTATGGTAGCGTAAGAAAAGCCGTTCTTTATGGCGGTCTCCAGGTGGTCCACAGCGTTGCCGCGGCTGCCCTTGTACAGGGTGTTGGTGTCAATGAGGAACGGCTTCCCGCCGGCCTTCTTGATCTCCTCGACGACCACCCTGGCGAACATCGGGGGCAGGAAGGCTGTGTTGCCCTCCTCACCGAAGTGCAGCTTGACAGCCACCTTGTCACCCGGGGAGATCTTTTCAGCGAACCCGGAATGGCCGAAAAGCTTGCGCGTCTTGTCCAGAAGGTTGTACCCCATCTGGCCTCTGAGGTTGGTGAAGTATACGGTGGATGCGGTCATGTGATCACTCCTTAATCATTGGGGTCATTACCAGTGGCATTAAAAGGTAAAAAATTCAGTTTGGCCCAAGCGTTGGGGGAATCTTCCCCAAGATCAGGTGTTAACGGAGGCACTCTCAAAGTAGTCAACAACGTATCCCCGTCCTTGATCACCTGGTCAACATGAGCATCCGATACTTTAGTGGGCCCCCAATAATTTCCTTGAGCCAGGATTACATCAGCACCGTCCGTATTAGCCGTGGCGATGGCATCATAGGGAAGGTTTGAAAAGATGCTGTTGCGTCCACCTTCATCGCATATGTTGTACGCCTGGCAGTCTCCCAGGATCGGCGATTTGGAAATAGAACTAAAATTATAATCGAGGACAACGCCGCCCGAGCTGTTCAGAAAGATACTGTTTTGCTCGAAGATAACCGGGGCATCTCCCGAGATCATGACACCGTACCCCATGTTTTCTGAGATGCGGTTGTGAATCATATTTGATGTCCCAAAGACATTCCCGGTAAACAGGACACCGTTCGAGGTAGAGGAAACAGAGCCGGTGATATTGCAGGAAGAGATTTGCTGCGACCCGTTATGGGCCCAGATAGCCAAAGCGTTCCCTCCAAAAAAACTATTGGAGATATTGCCCGTGCCGCTCAATATCTGAACACCTGCACCTGGTGCGGCAGCAGATTGAAAATAGAATTCAGAACCGGTCACCGTGTAGCTAACATTATCCAGATATAACCCACCTCCCCCACTGAGACTGTCGGCATTGGATGCATCAACAATACTGGACATAAAATCCACACTCACAGCGGCGTCGTCATCCTCGGCATAAACCGCCCACGCCCCCTGCCCGTCGAAGACACAGTCTTCCACCGAAAGTCGCGGGTCAGGACCCGCACTGTCGGATATACGAACCGCGTTCCCGGCCCCCAGCAGCCTCAAATTTTTAAGGCTAAGATCCGCATCAACTGAAAAAATGCTTGCGCTGGAAACAAGTGACTGGAGGATGGTGGCGGTGGACATGACGGCCGGAAAACTCGGGTGGCCCGAGGTGATGGTATTGCCATAACCGCTGCCCTGGACTGTAAGGTCCACATTAATGGGGATGGTGAGGGCTGTTACGCTGTCGCCGAAAGCAAACCCCGCACCCGTGCTCAGCCCGATGACATCCCCGGCCCCCGCGCTGCTGAATAAAGCAAGCAGATCAGCAGGGTCCGCACTTGAGATACTCTCGAGGATTACCGAACCGCTGGTTGTCTCGTTGTCGTCACGGTCACTGGCCCTCACGAGAACGGTGTGCATACCAGCCGAAATATCCGCCGAGGATGCCAGGTAGGACCACTCGACGTCCGAGTTCTTGTTGGGCGGATCTTTGTCTATTTCAGCCGCACTCCAAGTCGCCCCGTTATCGCTGGAAACAAGAACAGTGGCCACATTGATGTTGTCGGTAGCCCTGCCCTGGAAAAGGTAGTACTCCATCGAACCCGTATCGTTGAAAAAAACCGTCTGCGGAATGAAGGATGTGTCGATGGATGGAGCAGACTCGTCGCTGCCGCACCCCGCAAGGAAAACAAAAAGACCGATAAGAACAACTATATATATAGTGTACTGAAAGGCTGCCTTTCTCTTCATAACCAACTCCTTTCACCACCAGACTCTAAAGGTGATAGGGTCGCAAAAAGTCCAATCCGGAACTTTTCGCTCTACGGAAAGGGAAAAGCGTGGTTTTCCCTTTCCTCACAAATCAATGACTTACGGTGCGAGTCATTGATTTGGGCGCCCCGCGCGGGGCGCGTTGATGACTTTTTGCGAAGCCATCAAAGGTAAATCTATAATTCATTATCACAAGGTGTCACCCTGCGCAAGAATACGGATTTGAAATTCCAATTTTAACCGCAGAGATAGCTGAGGAAAACTTCATTCAGGGTTAAGAAGCAATTACCGTGAATACGTTAAGAGCTAACTTACCACAGCACAGCCATTCCCAGGCTGCACCACAGGGTTGCACAGGGTAAAACTAAATCAGGGGTAAAGAACGATTCCTGTAAAGGAGGCAATTTTCACCACGGATTCACCCTTCGACTTTGCTCAGGGCAGGCAGGACAGGCTGAGCGACTTGGCGAAAGGGTAAGATCTAAAGCTGAAAACGCGACTTCTGTAGAAACGGCAAAAGCAAAATTTAACAGGGATGAAGGGGATGAAAGGGATGGGTACAGATTATATAAAAAACCAATTCCCAAAATGTTAATTTATCACGATTATCCTTTTTATCTCTTTTATCCCTGTTAGCTGGTTTTTATCCCCTGTATCCCCTTTATCCCTGTTAAATCCGCCTTTGTATTTTGGAATGGGACCCTCAGCGCTAAAGCGTTTGTGCAACTGGATTCCGGATAATCATGCCGCAGGCGCGCTTTCCGGAATGACAGTGCTGGAGGGGTTCGCCTGTATTCTAATGACACATGGATACTTCGAAACATAGATACTTTGATACACAGGCCCGAAGCCCGGGGCCGCTCATCGTCCCCCATTCTCCCCTACCCCCACACCCCCATACCTGAGCCCGACCTCCGGGGCTGAGACTCCTCTCCCGGACACATTGTCCGGATTCCGGACGAAAAACCCTGTTAATCACGCGAACCGGAGACCCGAGTCAATCCGGATAAATGGTTTAAATATTCGAATATACAGAATTTTTTAATAAAAATTCTGTCTGGCATCCACCTTGCGTCCTTAGGAGCAAAAGAAAGGAGGCTAAATCATGGGAAGAAACAGGAGCAGGGAGTCGGGACAAGGCATGACGGAGTACATAGTCATTGTGGCGCTCATCGCAGTGGCAGCCATCGCTGTGGTGGGTTTTTTCGGGGACGTTGTTAGGAACCAGTTCTATAACATGACAGCGGCTCTCGCCGGCTCCTCTTCCAAAAGCGATGTGAGCAAATTCGTTAAAAAAGCTGAACGGGAAAAGAACCAGAGAGGCATGGACGACTTCTCGTCCTCGGCCCGATAAAGGTCTTGGTTCGATGGCACTCGCGAAGACCATAAACTGGGGGCCGCCTCTAAACCAGAGGGGACAGGGAGCTGTTGAGGCCATCTTGGCACTCCCTGTCTTCCTCACTCTCGTATGCCTCGTCTTTCAGCTCTTTTTCCTGGGCATAGCCCAAATCCAATTGCAGTATGCCGCCTTTTATGCAGCACGAGTGGGTGCCGTCCACGGCGCCGATCTGAACAGGATGAAGCAGACTGTCACAAGTATTTTAGCCCGCTCCCCAGGACTGCTGTCCATATCCCGGGATCACTTTGAGATCGAGATCATAGACGACCTGGGAAATGAAAAAAAGAATTCCGTACCTTCAGTTGAGCAGCCAGCAGGCACTCCACTAATGGTCCGTGTCCATTGGCATTACCCTCTCACCATACCGCTCGCAGACGCATTTTCACTTAAAAACAGCAAGTTTCCCGTCCCGGGAAGACCCAGTGTCCATCTTAAGGCTTCGTGGGCAATGACCATGTTCGGATCAATATCGGAGGATCACAGCGATGCAAAAAGTCCACAGCCATAGCCGAAAAATGCGGGGTCAAACTCTGGTGCTGGCTGTTGTCCTCCTCAGCCTCTGCTCCACCTTAATGCTGGGTATGTTCCAGGTTTCCCTGGCTGTACAGGAAAAGATCCGCCTCCAATTGTCAGCGGACATGGCTGTCCTGTCCGCCCTGAACTGCCAGGCCAACGGTCTGAACACCATTGCCATGGCTAACAGGGCCATCCTTGCAAACGATGCCATGGCCGGACAGATCAACGCCATGGTAAGCGAAGCAACATTTTACAGGAGGCTGACAGAAGAGTTTAAGAAGCTGCTGCGCTTTATCCCTTACGCGGGGCCTGTCAGTAGTTTCATTTCCTCCGGCGCACACGCTATTGAGAAGGTTATCAGAAAGACCGCTTCGGTAACGCTCCCCCTCACTCATTACTCAAATGCTGCATTACGAAAAGCGCAGGAAACAGTTCGCATTCTCCTGCCTTTTTACTCCTTGAGAGCAGCCAGAACCACACTCAAAGAAAACATGCCCCAGGCACAAATGACTATCCCCAGCGAGGCCCTTGTACTTCGTCAGGCCAGGTCCTTACAGAAAAGATTTACAGAGGTACAGCAGGCATCAGCTAACACGCTCAAGGCAAAGACTATGGATCGCCACACTCTGAAACGAAACTGGAGGATAAAAGTCGCAGGTCTATCCCCCGCAAAAAAAACCGGCGGCACTACGATCACATCTGATGACCTGGTCTCTCGGGATAAATTGCAGGTTAAGGTTTTCAAGCGGCTCCGTTGGAGATGGAAGACCGCTCTTACAACTCAGAGTCGAGCCTCTGATTTCGGTTATCAAACTCCTGCCACACTAATGTCCATAGATACCTCTGATATTCAATCGGCATTAAGCCTTCCCATCCTGGTCCAATCGGATATGCCCTCGTCCATCGTAAACGGTCCTTTCAAGGAGAAAAAACTCCTTGCCCTCTCAGCGGGAAGGCTCCTTTACAGGCGAGACAACAGGGAAGATGAAACCGAGAACATTTTCAACCCGTTCTGGAGGGCTGAACTGATGCCGGTGGCGAGTGAACCCACTGCAAAGCGGCTCATACCGGAGATGATTCTGAAAGAGGTCAGGCATTGAGCTGTTCAAGACAAACTGCAAAAGTCAGAGGACAGGCTCTTGTGGAACTGGCGGTTATTCTCCCGGTTCTGGTCCTTTTCATGGCAGCTGTAATACCGCTGATCGTTAAAGGGGTGGCCTTGCCCTGGCTGGACGAAAGACTCACTCTCAGACAGCTGAGCCAGAAGGATGAACAGGTCCACCGTCAGCTTCAACTTACCCACGAGTCGGATCTCCTTCCCCCCTATTTTGATAATACCCGGCTTGAGGAGAGCACCCTAAACGCTTCCATGGGCATGTCTTTACCTCTGCTGGGAAAAACTTTCCCCGGGAATATGACCAGGAAACTCACCACCGCCGCCTTACCTGAGCACGGATGGTGGAACCGGGCGATCTTTGGCAGCCCGCAAGGTTCAGACCGCAATATTTCAAGAGGCCTTACCATGGTAGCGGCCCGGGTTCCCCTTGAAACCGAGGTTCCCGATGAGGTGAGGAGGTTGACAGTCATTGGATTCGCGTCAGGAAAGACAAACATTCTGGAAAAGACCGGTTTCAACCTGTTCCATCTCAACCTCGACGCCCTTCCTGAAACCGCGGAGGGAGGAAAAACAAAATGAAGCGAAGGTCCTCGGGACAATCCCTTGTTGAAACATCCATTCTTACAGCATCCATTTCCATCGGAATTTTATGCTTGTGGGCGGTGTGCAGTGAAAAAATCACACTTTTTATTGATCTGGTTCTGGCTGCCATCGCCAGTCCCGTGCCCTAGGAGCCGAAAATGAAGAGAAATTCAATCCTGATCATCGCGTCCTGTCTTATCGGTCTTATTACAGCCTCTGCCTATTCATCCAGAATCCGGCATCTACGGGATGAGATCACTCGTTTTTCTGAAAAAGTCCCCGTCCTGACAGTTTCCAGGAATATAAAAGCCGGCGAAACTTTGGAAGCTGAAGATCTTGAAGGGACACTGTTTTTAAAAGAGCAGGTTTCCGTAAGAACCGTTTCACCGGAAGATGTGGAACTCATTGTGGGGCGCCGGGTAATCCACCCTGTGCCTGCCCGGGACCCCATCCTCTGGACTGACTTTCCAGAAGGGCCGCGGGTGCAGCATCCCTCGGAGATGATCCCCACAGGATACCGGGTCATCGCCCTCCCCGCCGATGAAATCCACACTCTTGTTCACTTTATATCCCCCGGTGACACAGTCGACATTGTCTCATCTACTTTTGAAAGTTCGGGAGACAGGTTGGTAAGCCGGCTCATCGCCGAGAACATCGTCGTCCTGGGAGTGGGACGCCAACTGAAGGGACGACCAGACAACTCTGATACAGAGGGTTTTCCACTCTCGGTAACTCTTCTGGTTGACCCTGAAGACGCACTGGCGATCCTTCGTGCGTCCCAGACCGGCGCGATCCATTTTCTTGCCATTGGTTCCAGCCCCTTTGCGGGGATCTACGATGAGAACAACCGAACAGCCACAGCAAAAAGACTCTCAGGAAAAACACAATGACAAAGAGACTGATAACTATACTGTTGACCCTGGGGTTTGTACTTAGCTGCTCTGAAGCATCACGATCCCAGGAAGTTGTGCTGCCTGAGGAATCAGGCATCTGGCAGACAGATCAAACTCCACAGAGCTTCTCAACATCACCCCCTTCTGTTGCAACAGCCCTGAAGTCCCTGGAAAACATGGAAAATCTGGTCATTACCGAGTTCCCCGGCGGCGCTATTCTGGGGGGTAAATTGCTCAGTCCGGAGGATATGCGCCGTGTTGCTTTGCTGAGCGATTCCATTGAAAACATTTTCAATCTGTGCTCTTTCCACCCGGATGCGCTTAAGATCGCGGCATCTTACCTCGGAAAGATCCTGAGTCAGAACCGGATCAACGGTTTACAGCTGTCACCCATGGGCAATGCTCTGCTCCTGACTGGCACCCCTGTCGAGGAAGGAGATGTCTCAAGGGTACAGCGGATGTGCAGTTCCCTTCACATCCCTCTCATCAACGGGACGCGTTCCGGTGTCGCCGACCCCAGGATGATCCTTTTTGAAGTTTCTTTCGTGGAAGTCAACAAGGATACCTTCAGAGAATTCGGAGTCAAATGGCCGTCATCAACTCTGCTCTCCGACTCTAATGGAATGCGCGTCGGCCAACTGGAACCTGCCAATGCCCTGGAGGTCACCATCAACCACCAGATACTTAAAGGTAACGCAAAGATCATATCAAAACCACGCATTGTCTGCGCTTCCGGGCAAAAAGCCTCTTTCCAGGCAGGAGGCGAGATCCCCATCCCCCGCACGGACAGTGAGGGTGGGATATCTGTCACCTGGAAACCCTACGGGATCATCCTTGAGGTGGCCCCATCCATCGATTCCCAGGGCAAGATCCATGTCCAGATCCGCTCAGAGGTCAGCATGGTCGACCATGCCAACGCCATCGAAGGCATCCCCGGGATCCTCACTCGAAGAGTTGACACCTACCTGAGCCTTGATACCGGGCAAACCGTGGTCCTGTCCGGTCTTGTCCACAGCGAGGATGCACAGAATATCCAGAAGGTTCCCCTTCTTGGTGATATCCCGATCTTTGGTGAGCTTTTCAAATCACGCAGTTTTCAGAAAAAAGAGACAGAGCTGGTAGTTTTTCTGACCCCCATGCCAGCCGTTGATGGTCCTCGAAATGAGGACAAATGGCGACCGATGATAACGGTCGAACAGTCGGGCATCGATCCCGACCCGCAATGAAAAGGAGGTAGTCATGAAAAGAAAAGCGAATTGGATGGCCCCCATGAGTTCACTGCTTGTAGTGGCGATCGCAGCGGTCTTGTTCCTGGTCCCGGGTGCTATGGCCGATGGCGGCAATGCAGCCGTGGCTGTGAACATCAACACTGCCGATACGGGTGAGCTGACAACACTGCCAGGCGTCGGAACCTCGAAAGCGACCGCTATAGTCAACTACAGGTCAGAGCATGGTCTTTTCGACACGGTAGATGAGCTGACTAATGTTCGAGGTATTGGAGCCAACGTCCTTGAAAAGATCCGGGATCTTATCAGGGTCCAATAAATGACAACTAAACGGGGGCAGGCTCAAACCTGCCCCCACAGGAGGCCTCCCATGATCCTGGTTGCATCGTTCCTTTCACCGACAAAGGAAAACAGAAAAATTTCTTTAAAGAGAACTGCCGCAATTATCGGACGAGACGGGAATGCCGAAATTCAGCTGGACCATCCTTCCGTGTCCAGAGAACACGCACAGGTAAAATTTATAGAGGGAAAGAATCACTTCAGCATCGAGGATCTCGGCAGTGCCAACGGTACCTACGTTGATGGTGTTCGGGTCGTTGAAAACTATACCCTTTATCCGGACCAGCAGCTGGAGGTGGGGCCCTTCAGGTTCAGCCTTTGTCTCATGCCGGATGATAGTGGGCAAAACGGGCAAAAAGATAAGATAGAACTTAACGAGACAGCCAGAGAAGAGTTTGTCATTCAGGAAGCGGTTCGAACTCTGCCTGGCATGATGTCCCCGACAAAACGTACCGACAAGGAGAGTGACAGCGCCTTCGCCGAAAAAGCCGAGAAGGCTTTGTATAAGAGGATCATGGAACTCCTGCCGGAAGACACCAAAGCCACCCGTGCAGAGCGTCTTACGAAAATAGCCCTTACTCTCTCCCTCGGACTGGGCCCCCTTGAGGAATGGCTCAGCGATCCCGGCATCTCGGAGATCATGATCAATGGTACTGAATCGATCTACATTGAAAAGAACGGCGTAATGAGCAACCTGCCTTCACCTTTTCAGGATGAAGTTTCCATTATGAGGATCGTTGACCGAATACTCTCTCCCCTGGGTAGACGTGTCGATGAGAAAAGCCCTTATGTAGATGGACGTCTGCCTGACGGGTCCAGGATCAATGTGATCATACCGCCCGTATCCCTCACAGGACCGGTGCTTACGATAAGAAAATTCGCGGAAGAGCGCCTTAACATCTCCCGACTGGTTGACATGAAAAGTCTGAGCAAGGAAGCAGCCGATTTCCTGGAAAAAGCTGTGGTAAGCAAAAGGAACATCCTCATTTCCGGAGGCACAGGGACAGGTAAAACAACCCTTTTAAACTCCCTGGCCTATTTTATCCCTTCCTGGGAGAGGGTGGTCACAATAGAAGACGCGGCCGAGCTGGATCTCGAACAGGAACATATCGTACGCCTGGAAACACGGCCTCCAAACATTGAAGGTGAAAGTGAGGTTACAACCCGTGACCTCGTCCGGAACTCCCTGCGCATGAGACCGGATCGCATTATCGTTGGAGAGTGCCGGGGAGCTGAAGCTCTCGACATGCTCCAGGCAATGAACACAGGTCATGAGGGGTCCATGACCACATGTCATGCCAACTCCCCCAGGGACGCCCTCAAAAGACTTGAGATGATGGCTTTAATGTCCGGCATCGAACTGCCTCTCCGGGTCGTACGGGAACAGATCGCTTCAGCAATAAATATAGTCATTCAAATCTCCCGCATGGCCGGTGGCAGGCGAGGTGTCACAAGTATCCTGGAAGTAGACGGCATTGAGGGGGACCAGATCCTCACTCAGCCTATTTTCGAGTACCGGAACCAAAAATCTACATTGGAAAATACAGGGATCCGGGCATCGTTTCTGGCGGATACGGACATTATGGATGTCCCCAGACAACCGCACATGGGAGTCAATTGAATGTTCGCTATGGATCTTTTCCTCACTCTGATTTCAGGGACCAGCGTCGCCCTGCCGCTGGGCTACATCGGGTTTTCGCTAGGCAAAGGGAAGAAGGGCAGAAAACCGGGATCGAAGGTGATCAGAAGATTGGAAACACAGCTGCCTGCTTTTCTGGATTCCATCTCCTCAAACCTTACAGTGGGAAATAGCCTTCAGCAATCCATTGAGACGGCCATTAAAAAAGATCAGACACCTCTGGCAGCATATTTTAAAACAATAATTCTCAGGGTGAGATCAGGAATGACACTGGACGCTTCCCTCGAACAGCAGGCCCGGGAGCTCTCCGGCGGTTCCCTCTCTCTGGCCCTTCTCTCCATGGCTTCCTCTTACCGGTCCGGAAGCAACATGATCGAGTCCCTCTCCATGCTCGCCACCCTTTGCAGAGAACGCGAGAGCCTTCGTAAAAAGATCCTGGCCCGAACCGCTCAGAGCAGGACACAGGGCTATGTACTCATATTTGTGCCGGTTCTTTTCATGCTGCTCCTTTACGTCGTAAGCCCCCACAACATGATCCCTGTCCTTGGCACAAACCTCGGAAGGGCACTTCTTGGAACTGCGGCCGCACTGCAATGCATGGGCGGAATCGTCATCCGGACAATGCTCAAACAGGAGATCCTCTAATGGAGAGAATTCTATGGACATTAATAACAGTTGGGGTGGGAATCTTTATGGTCGGCCTGTCTCAAATATTTCTCAACCCGTTTTTCAATAACCCTTCCGCATCACTGGACAACACCCTGCCTGGGAACACTAAAAGGATCGGCGTCTCTTTCGCCGGGATATTGATAACCGGGATACTGGTACTGGCTGCAACCTCATCCCTGGAAGCTGCCCTCATTGTTGCAGCCATCCCTCCGTTTCTATGGGCTCTATTATTCACCTTGCGTTCCAAACAACGGAAAAGGCGGCGAGCTTTCATCACGAAAGAGTTGCCTCTTCTTCTGGACTACCTGGTTCTTCAGGTGGAGTCCGGCCATTCCATCCAGCAGGCTCTCAGATCAGCCTCTGCACTGTTTTTTAGCGGGGGCCCTCTCCACACCGGACTTTATAAATTGGATGAATCCATGCAAATCGGCTGTTCCATCGGGCAGGCGTTGGAAAAGTTCAGGCAATGGCTGGACACTTCTGAAGCAGATGTACCAATAATGGCCATTTCTCAGGCACTCGAGCACGGAACTCCCCTGGGGAAGATCCTCCGGGAGCAGTCAAAAAGGATGAGGGAATATCTGATCCTGGATGGTGAACAGTTCGCCAATACCGTTTCCGTAAAGATCCTGATCCCCCTGCTTTTCTTTATTTTCCCGGCATCTTTCCTGGTTATCTTCAGCCCCGTGATCGTATCTCTGTCTGTGAGGCTGCCATGAACCGCCTGATCAATACTGTGACGGGGGACATCCTGGTTGAGAAACTCCTGGTCAGGGCAACCTTTTCAGGACGGTTTAGAGGGCTATTATTTCACCGGAAACTGGAAGCAGGGGCAGCGATGCTGCTTGTTGCTACAAAGAGGGTGCACACCCATGGGATGCTCTTTCCCCTGGACCTTTATTTCTTTAACGGCTCCCTGCGTCTCCTCGATTCCCGACACCGTGTCATGCCCTGGAAGCTGCCCGAATCCCCCCAGGGGACGCAGCACATTCTCGAGATTCCCTGCGACACCACTACCGAACCGCTTCGGCTGGCCATTGGTGAACAGGTGTCGATCCTCTGGAGGATAAGATCATGATTCCCTCACTGGTACTTATACGGTCAGACAAAAAGCGTTTTGCCACTCTGACGCAAAAGAAAAACATCCAAATCGGTACTCATAATGATTCCGATGTTGTCATAAACCACCCTCACCTTCATAAACACCCCCAGCTTCTCGGACCCGGCCAGGCTCCAGGGAAACCCACGCCAGGGGAACCTGGCAAAAGCAAGGCAAAAACCTCTTTTTTTCTTCCCGTTTATACCTTCAGTATTGATGGGCTGAATATACGCATGATCCGTTTGAAAGTACTTTTCACAGCTCTTTTCATCGCCTGCATCGGGGTTATATCCTTGACTGCCTATTTAAAATATCACAGTTCCATTTTCATCGATCAGGATTGGACCCCCATCAAAATGCCAGCCAAAGGTGTTTATGGTTTTTGCCGTCAGGACCGAGGCCATAGGGAAGGGGTTCGATTCAGTTTCGAGGCAAGGCAGTCTCAACCACACCGGTTGATGTTCTTCGCCGGCGGCAAGGGCGATGGGGCAGCCATCACACTGTCATTGAACGGTACCATGATCAACGATCCATTGACCCTGCCCGCAGGTTGGGGGGAAGAAAGGTCCGTCCCACTGCCCTCCGCCTATATAAGGGATGGGGAAAACATTGTTGAAGTCACTCCTGTCAGCACCACAATCAGCCCTGGGAGTTGGGGAATCAGCGATATCAGAGCGCTGATTGCAGACAAACCAAATAACCATATTGTGGACACAGCCATCCATGAATTCGCGTTGATCATAGATGCCTTGAACAACAGGGATATGGCAGGCCGGGAGTTAGCTCATTACTATCAATCTGTCAGTACCTTGAAAACAGTACCTTCTTCCGGCAATTTCCCCTTTAACAGGGAGGACATAATAAAAGAGATCGAACAAAGAATGAGAGATAAACTTCATCAGGTGGCCTTTGATATTCGATCAAAAAACATTCTGGGTGACGAGTCCGGTGTTAAGAAGCTGCTTGATGATACGAGTACCTGGATCCCCGAGGACTGGTTCGAGGGTTGGGAGATCTACAATGAACTTTGCCGCTGAAAACGAAATGGACGCGGATGACCAGACTCAGAGTGCCGGATTTTCTCTCGTAGAGGAAAAAAGTCACCCGACGATCGAGCACCTGGTCGCGGTCCGGCAAAACAGACAACTTGTAAAAGTATTTCGGCCCCGGGAGAAAAACATAACCTTTGGCCGATCATCCAGATGTTCCATCACCCTACCTGATCCTCGGTTTTCAAGAAAAGCCGGGGAAATAGTCCTGGGACCGGTTCCCATCCTGCGAAGGTACAAAGATGGTGAGAAAAACAGCGAAATGACTCCCATCGTTCCCGGAAAACCTTACCGTTTTCAACCCTATACACTGACCTTGATGGAGTCGGGTGATGTAATTTTCAACCGGAACAAAAAAAAGGATAGAAGTAAAACCGGGATGCTGAGATCCATGTTATTCATTCTTGCCGCATTAAGTGCCGGTTCCATACTGTTTCTTCACCAAGGCATGACAAATATGGTGCCGAAAGGGCAGCAGGAAAGTGCCTCCATTTTGGCTGTCAGCGAACAGGATCAAGGTGAAATTATCAGTAAACCGGAAATGAAGGAAAACAATGAGAATACAGAAACCACGAAGTCTGCATCGTCTGAGGCACTGACTGAAAAGCATGGCGCGACCTTGGGAATACCATCAGGCAACCCGCCACCAACTCCATCAGTGAAAAAAGGAGTGCCACAAGTAGCCCGGCTCAAAATTGATGATAAAAACAGGAAATTTGCCATACACGCGGATGAGCTGGACAAGGCGATCAAAACCGCAGCGTTACTCATCGAGCAAGGGAACCTCAACATGGCCGGACGCGCCTTAGCCCCGCTCCTGGCTTATGTGGACAACGACCAGCGTAAATTTATTATCGAGGCCCTTGACCCACCTATCGAGGCACTATTCAGGAACGCCTATATGATCAAACCCTACGAACTCGATAGATCCAAAGAGATCCTGCAAGGTATCATCGAGAGCCGGCTGGAGATCCTTCCCAGTTACATGAAGGCGAAGAGGGTACTCGACACTGAATGAGGTATGGTGAGGAACAACCCCTATGTTGACAAATAAACTTTTAATGTTTATTTTTACACACAAAGGGGTAGTTAAATGAAAGCTGATAACCTGCCAGCAGAAGACCTTGACCTCACAAATGAAGCCAACAGGAAGAAAATAGGTCTCATTATAATGAGACTTTTTGATCACTGGAGCCTCACTACCGAGGAACAGCTCAGCCTGCTTGGGCTTAGTCCTAAAAGCAGAGCTCTACTGACAAAATACCGCAAGGGTCAGGCCGCAATAAATCCCGGGAGAGATACGCTGGATAGAGTGGGATGGCTATTGGCAGCTCACAAGGCTCTAAGGCTTCTCTACCCTGAAAATGAAAACATCCGATACAGCTGGATAAAAAGGAGAAACAAGGTTTTCAACAACATGACTCCGCTGCAAGTTATGATAACAGAGGGAATGATCGGGGTTGCCAAAGTATCCCGGTATCTGGATTTCCAGCGGGGCATGTAGTGAAAAGCCTATACGATTCAAACATAGACTTTGATGAGGATTTTTTCAGAAATATCGTTTCCCGCCGAAAGTCAGAGGATCTATTTGATGATCTCACCGGTGATGATCCCAACCTGCATGATGTCGCTGTCCAAGCTGAAATGAGAGTTAAAAAGGACATTCCAAGGGGGGTTATTTCCCGTGGTTTTCATTATTCTACTGCTATTGAATACCCGTTCTTAACCGAACCCTATGTTGCATCAAGATATAGTGATGGTTCATTTCCAGTTCTTTACGGTTCTGTGGATCTGGAAACTACTATCTATGAAACCGCATATCACATGGCCAAATTTGAATCTCAATCAGAGGGAATTGATGAAATAATCGTCAGGGATCGAGCAGTCTACCTGATGCATGGAAGAGCCGTTCTTATCGACTTGACCAACAAGGGAAGCGATTTCTCGCAGCTGTTGTCCAATGAATACAGCTTCACTCAGCAAATCGGCAAGCGGCTCAGCCAGGAAGGACATCCCGGGGTTATGGCTCCTTCAGCTCGGTGCCAAGGCATCAACGTTGTCTTCTTTAAAATAGAGGTTCTAAGCGATCCGAGAATGCATTGCTATCTAACTTACAGACTTGACCCTCGAAGTTGGACTATTACTGTTGAAAGACAACCGGGAGAAGTGATCAATATAGTTGAGGCTGCCCGCTGGATTCATTGAAATGAACAACCCTTTCGAACCCATAGGTTCTCCACGGAGAACGAGATTGCCGCGCCCGCAAGAAGGCACGGGGCTCGCAATGACAAGCGTGAATGGATCCCGGGATACTTGCGTATCTAAGTATCTAAGTATCTACGTATCTAAGTACCTAAGTGTCTAAGTACTTACCTGGATACTTACATACTGGATACTACAATACCGCCTTCCGCCCACGCTCCCATGCACCCATGCTCCCCTATCCCGACACCCCGTGTCAGAGCCTGTCACGCCAAAGGCGTGATGTCCCCGTGTCACCGAGTCACCGCGTCAAGTTGCTTGTCATTTAGGTACTCTCTTCCTGGCCTCGGTATTGATAAAGGCCACTCTCTCCGCTACCGACATGAACGGGACTGACAGCAGTTCTATCCCGTACTCGGTGTAGACCTTCTCGAGGGCCTCATGGATCACAAGTGAAAGTGCAGGATCCTCTTTTCTGTAATTGGGATCTGCCTCCATTATCTCGTCGGGGATGGGTTCGAGGATGAAGGCAAAGGGCGCATAGTTGGCCGAGGCCACAAGCTGTCTGTTGTAGTTGATGAAGTCATCCTCTTCCTGCCGTGAGTGGAAGACATCCACGTAGGCGAGCTGGTCGATGTGGCTCCTGTCGAGGAAGACATAGCCGGATGTGAGGCCACGTTCCCTTTGCTTCTGCACGGCATGGACCATGTGCTGGAAGGTCATGAGGTCGGTCCACGGCAAGATCCCGCCCTCTATCTTCATCTGCGTGGCGATGAGGTCTCGAGCTACCTCCCGGACGATGGTGTGTTCCTCTCCGAGCAGGTTGAGGGTGGTTGTCTTCCCTGTGCCGGGTCCCCCGGTAACTGGTATCTTGGTCGGCATTGTGTCTCCATGGGAGCGTGTCGAAAACTCCAGAATCGTAAAACTATATTTACCATGGCGATCCTGGAGCAAAAAGTTCTTATTCAGGAGCCTGAAGGGATTCTCCTACCGACTCATGGACGGGCATAATACCGGTAAATGTTTTTTTTGTATAATTTTCCGTCACTCCAGGTAGAGCTGTATCGAGGTATCGAAGTGTCTAGGTGTCCAGGTAAAACCATCTGCCGCGGCGTAGTCCGGTGGACGAAGACGGGTTATTAGAATGCCACTGGATTCCGGCTCATCACACCCATGGTGTGATGTCCGGAATGACGGCGACCTTCGGTCGGAGTTTCGGGTTCCGGAACTTTCCACGTTGGACTTTGGACATTAAACTTTGGACTGTTCACCTCACTCACTCTCCCACGATCCCCTTCGCCCATGCGCCCAAGCGCCCATGCTCCCACTCTCCGGGTCCTCGTGTCTCCGCGTCTGCTCTACCCCCCGTGTCTCCGTGTCATCGCGTCCCATTGCATAAAATCTTCCCGTCTGCTACATACTCCCCCATGGATTTTTCCCCACAAAGTCCTTCCCTTCTCGCTGCCCTCCTGGCCATAACTTTCGCAGTGACACTTCCCTTTGGAGCCTGGCGGGCAAAGTGCCTGAAGTTTACGTTAAAGTGGTGGCTGGCCATCCACCTGGTCATCCCCTTTATTTTCGTCATGCGACGGTGGGGAGGGTTCTCCTACTGGTTCATCCCCCTCTTCCTTGCCAGCACAGTCCTCGGCCAGGTCGTTGGCGGGAAGATCAAGGACTGAGTGAACTACCACGGGCTTACGCCCGTGGCACCCTTAAAGGCCAAGCTTCGCTTGCCCGCTGTCTTCTTCACCTTGCA
>JARGFZ010000040.1 GCA_029210965.1 bacterium
GTGGGTCGCCTGGCTCAAACGAGGCGTCACCGCGTGAAGACCCGACGTGTACATGTGACCGACACCCAGGCTCTTCGAACCTACGTGACAGTCCACGCAGTTCAGGTCGGCCGTGTCGGCCCAGTCGCCGGCGGAAACAGCAACCACGTCGTGGCAGCTGTTGGCGCAGCCGCCCGTACCGCTGTCGTAAACGCTCACCTGGCTGGCCATGGTGGCGGTGTCGTTGATATGGGTCGCCGCGGAGGCACCGCTGTGACAGCTGGCGCAGCCCGAAACGTAGGCCGTGTTGGACACATGGACCGTGTGGCGCGCGCCTTCGCTGCCCGTCTTGCCAAAGTCGTTGGGGTAAAGGTGGCACGTGACACAGTCATCCAGCGAATCGCCCCAGGCATAGGAGGCCTCAGCCGGCGCGCCTCCCTTGCCGTCCTCGTGGCACCCGTTGGTCTGGCAGCCGCCAAAACTCGTGTCGCCGACAGCAACTCCGCCCTGGTAGCCAAGACCGATGCCCGACATGGTCACCGAAGCGTCCATGTGGCCGGCTGACGTCGAACCGGTGTGGCAATCCACGCAGTCGATGGTGATCCCGAACAGGGTATCGGCGCCAAGGTGCTCATCATGCGATTCGCTGTTGTGAGAGGCCGTCGCGTCGTGACACTCCGTACAGCTGTTCACACCACCGATACTCACGCCCCAGCTGTAGGCTGTAGCGGCAACCTGATCCTTGCCGTTGTTGTGGCACTGGTTGATACCGCACGTACCGGCGTCGGAACCGTCACCCACGACCGTGCCCGCCGTGTAGCCGGACGCCTCGCCGGTCAAGGTCACACCGCCGCCGATGTGGCTGTTGACCGTCTCCGAAGCATGGCACGCGTAACAGTCGAAGGAACCGGTACTCGTCGTCACGTGAGGTGTGTGGCTGCCGGTGATCGGCTCGGACAGGTGACACGTCGAGCAGTTCGAAAGCACCGAACCCCATATATAAGGATAAACCTCGGCCTGCTGACCCTTGCCGTCATTGTGGCACGCGTTGGTCTGGCACGTCCCGAAGACCGTGTCACCCACCGCGACACCGCCCGTGTAACTGGCCGCCTCACCGGCCATGTTCACCGAACGGTTCAGGTGCGTCCCGTCTGACGCCGGCGTGTGGCAGCTGCCGCAATCCACCGTGTCGATGCCGAACACCGTCGACGCGCCAAGGTGCTCATCATGCGATTCGCTGTTGTGAGAGGCCGTCGCGCTGTGACACTCCGTACAGTTGGGGATCACATCGCCCCAGATGTAGGACGCTATCGGAGGACCGTCCTTACCGTCGTTGTGACAATCGTTGGTCAGGCACGATCCGTAGTTCGTATCCCCTACGGCAACACCACCGTTGTAGCTGGCCGCGATGGACGCCATCGTCACCTGGGTATCGATGTGGGTGCCTGCCGTCTCACTGCCATGACAGTCGCCGCATGCCGCCGAACGGCCGAAGCTGCCCGCCGCGTTCAAGTGCCCATCGTGGGACAAGGTCGCCATGTTCGACTCGTGGCACGTGGCGCAGTTCGTGTAGCCCGTGCCCCAGGTGTAGGCGCTTGCAACCGGGGCCGCGTTGTTGCCGGCGTTGTGGCACGGGTTGGTCCCGCACGAACCGGCCGCACCCGTGGCCCAGTCACCCGTGTAGCTCACACCGCCCCAGTTCCCGGCGTGATCGAACTCCGTGGTCCACGAACCGTAGATGTGATCAGAAGCAGGTGCCGTAGTGCCCCACACGACACCGTCCACGTGGCAGGTGTCGCAGCCGATCAAAACACCGAACAGGGTCGTCGCGCCGACGTGGGCGCTGTGAGGGGCATCGACCGTCACGTCGGTGTGGCACATCACGCACGCCGAAGAAACCGTGTCGTTCCAGTCGTAGGACGGCGAGGTGCTCCGGTTGTTGTGGCAGTCCACCGTCGCGCAGCTGCCGTCAGTGGAGTTGAAGACCGCGTTGATATCCGATGTCGCGAAGTCCGCCGCGTAGCTCTGCCAGATGGGGTGGATGTAACCGTCCACGTTGGCTGTGCCGTTGTTGTGCAGACGCGCACCGCTGTTGAAGTCCGCCCCGGACGGGTCCTCGTGACAGTAGGCGCACACCACCCGCTGCTCGGTATCGCTCGTCGTCGTCGTCGAGTAGCCCTGGCGCGCCGCGATCCGCGTGAAGTGCACCTGGTGCTCACCCGGCTCGTCGTTGGCCGGATCGGCCGTTGACCCGTCCGGCCAGTAGTTGCCGTTAACGGCGCTGCCGTGGCAGTCGGTACAGCTCGCCGACGGGCCGGCAACCAGGGTGATGGCCCAGGCGCTGTCTGAAAGCGCGTAGGGGGACACGCTCCCGTGGCACACGCCCCCGTCGCACGACCACGTCGTCTGGTTGTAATCCACTGAAGGCTCGCTGTTCATGGTCAGCTGATCGTCGCCGTGCTGGTTCCCGCCGCCCCAGCCGATGGGCAGGGTGTAGGCGGAATCGTCGTACACGTGACAGATGGAACAGTTGCCGTGGTTCGTCGTGTCGGTCATCGCCGCCACGTTGTGGCTCGGCGTCGGGAAGGTAAAGCTGTCGGCGAAGGTCCCGTGACAGTTGGCGCACTCTGTCCCGTCGCTGGCTGTCACCGTTGTGGTCCACCTGCGAGCCCAGCTCCCCTGCTCACCCGCCCCGTCGTGACAACCTGCTGCGCCGGCCTCGTTCACACCGCCAGTGTTCATGCATGAACCTGGGGAACCGTCGCCGTAATCATCGAACAGTCCGCGGCTTTCCGTATTGACCGCTGTGTCAGCCTGCCAGGTGCCGTTGATATGGGAGAGTGCTGCAACGATATCCTCGTGGCAGGTATCGCAGGCCGTCAGGGAATCGTCGTGGGTCGCCTGGCTCAAACGAGGCGTCACCGCGTGAAGACCCGACGTGTACATGTGACCGACACCCAGGCTCTTCGTCGCCACGTGGCAATCTGTACAGTTGAGGGCATCGGCGGTCAAGGTCGTCCATAGTCCGGGCAGGTTGGCCAGGTGGCATGTGTTGCCACAGGAACCATCTGCCGGCCAGGTGCTGATCTCTGCTCCCAGATCCGGGGAGGTGATGGCGTTATTGAGCGTACTGTGACCAGACCAGTTGTCGTTGTGGCAATCCACACAGTCGTTCACTCCGGAATCCACATAAGCGGTATTATTCTTGTGAACTACATGCTGTCCCGAAGTGGGCGGCCACCCGCGATCCAGTGTCTTGGTCCCCGCTGTATCGTGACAGTCTGTACATGCCAGGTCCGTGGTATCAGCCCAGTCCCCGGAGGAGGCAACGTTCACCAGGTGACAGTTGTTGGTACAGCCGGGATCAGCAAAAGTACTTATGGAAGCCGAGGTATTTACAACAACATCAATGTGAGTGGCAGCGGTCTCGGATGTATGGCAATCGCCGCAGCTGCCTGACACGTAGGTGCCGTTGGCGACGTGGACCGAGTGTCGCGCCCCCTGGTTACCTGTCTCGGCAACGGTGTTGGGGTAGTTGTGGCACAAGGTGCAGTCGGCGTAGGCAGTGCCCCAGGTGTAGGATCCCCCGGCGCTGTAAGGCGCGCTCACACCGTCACCCAGGTTGTGGCACTCGTTGGTGCCGCAGGAGCCGAAAGTGCTGTCGTATACGCCGCTGTAGGTAAAGGTCACCGATCCGAGGACGGCAAAGGTGCCGTTGATGTGACCAGGGGAAGGCTCCGTGGTGTTCCAAACCGGCGGTCCCTGATGGCAGTCGGCGCAGCCGACGGTGCGGCCGAATGTGCCAGCAGCGCTGGTGTGGGAAACGTGAGTAAGGCCGGTGTTGTCGCCGGCAGCCGTTACATCAGAGTGGCACACGGCGCACTGGTCCGTGACAGCGGCGTCCCAGGGCGGGGATGTCTTGTTGTCGTGGCACGCTGCCGATGCGCAAGTGCCCCAGATCGCATCTTTATAGGGCAGGGGCGCGGCCTGGCTGTACGTTACCGCCCCTGAGCCGAAGCTGTTTTCGAAGCTCGGGGAGTTATTCCACTGCAGGTTGACTTCGCCGTCGCCATGTCCGTATTCGGTCCCGTTGTCCGGGTGGCACTCGGTGCAGCCGTATCCCCTGCCAGTGACGTGGGTGTCGTGGCGATTGGTATAGCTTGAAACAGGGTGGCAGGTGGCGCAGTCAGCAGCCGGTGGTGTGATCCAGTCGGCCGGGGTAACTGTCTGGTTGTGGCAGGCCAGGTTGGAGCAGGTCATATCCGTGTAACTGTAGGCCCCGCTGGCAAGGTCAGAGGTTGCAGTGGCGGCAGCGACGTCGTGGCGCAGGAAATCACCCGCGAAGTTAAGATCAACCCGCTGGTCCGAACCGGTGTCATCGGAGTGTCCTACCGTTCCTGGTGAGGGGTGGCAGTAGGCGCAGATAGTGATCTGCTCGCTGGGTACAAACCCGGTGAGGGTGGTTCCGAAGCCCAGGTACTGGCCGATAGTCAGGATATGGTTGTCGTGGGCTCCTATCTGGTCGTCGGCGTAGGACACCCAGTTGGTGTTGTTGCCGCTGTTATTATCGGGCCACAGCCGGTCGGCGGACTCGTCTCCGTGACAGTAGGAACAGTTGACCCCTGGTCCCAGGAGCGGGCTCTCTGCAAAGGCCGAAGATACACCCATGACACGGGTATTGTCATGACACGGCTGGCTGCAGCTGCCGGCGGTCGTGTCGTAAGCAAGGTCCACATTGGCGTTGTACTGAAGGTCACCGGACTCGTGATGGGTCCCCCACTGGTAGGTGGTGTCCGCGTAAGCGTAGACGTGGCAGTACCGGCAGTCGTTGTGGGCCCCGTTATTGATGTTGGCTCTGTCGTGGTCCACCGTGATCCCGTCCCGCCAACTGTTCAACTGTCCGTGGCAGACGTCACACCTGGGCGAGGTGAGGCTGGTGGCCAGAGAGTCAGCCGAGCGGTTCCACATCCGGTACCACCGGTTGTTGTCTGCGTGGCACACCGCCGCGCAGGTGTCGTCGGTAGTGTCAGCCAGGGCGTTTAAGCTCACCGCCACACCCACAGAGGTGAAGCTGTATAGGACCGTATCGGGCGTGTTCAGGGCGCCGTTGTAATGCCCGCTGGTGGGCGGTTCGTTGTGACAGTTGGCGCAGCTATAGGCCCCGGCTCCGAAGCTGTCGTCGTGGGCCTCCACAGTGTTGGCGTAAGACGATGTATGCAGGCCGCTGTCCGGATCGCCGGCATTGGGACCTCCTGCCGTGTGGCAGTCGGTGCAGTTGGCCGAGGTGTTCCAGGCCGGAGTCTGCTTGCCGTTGTGACAGCCCAGTTCACCCGGTGTAGAGCAGGTCAGTGTGGAACCGTTCCACGCCAGGCCAGACTGGATGCTGATAACCTTGGTGTCAACGTGACTGCTGACGTTGTAATCGTTCAGGTACTCCCCATCCAGGTCCACCGGGTGACAGCTGCCGCAATCGGCTCCGGGGCCGGTGGGCACGCTGGCAAGGTGAGCCGAGTGAGCGTTAGTGGAAGGCGGGTAATCGTGACAGGAACCGCAAGCTGCGCTGGCAGGACTGCCCCAGGTCGGAGTAGCGTTGTTGCCGCCGAGGGGATTAATCGGAAGGGTAAAGTTACCGTGACAGTAAAGGTTGGCGCACTGCCCGGCACCGCCGGCGGCATAGGTACCTGCCGAAGCGTTGAAACTGTTGAAATCAACGTTGTTCAATAAATTAGCATGCACCGTTTGGTCGTTGACCTCAGCCAGGTCGTTGTCGTTATCGTCAACCGCGGAATGGCAAAGTCCGCAGTCGAAACCGTACTGGCCTGAAGCGGTGCCCACATGTGTAAGATGGCTGCCCTGGGCTATGACCCCCTGAAGCGGATCCTTGGCCAGGTGACAGGTACCGCAATCGCCCGTTGCGGGATCGCCCCAGTCAGGGGTCGTGTCTATACCCAGGGCCGCGGCATCAAGGGCAACTCCGTGGCAGGCCACATCGAGACATGTACCGGGGGTATCCCCGACCTGTCTGGTACCTCCCCGGGTGGTGGCGTTATAGGCTGCAGTGCCTCCAAAAGTGGCGGCGATGGCAACGTCGGTATAGGTGTCGATATGGGTCGGTGAAGGGTCGTCTTGACCGGAGACCATATCCTGCACATCCGGGTGACAATCGGTACAGGTGAAAACGTAGTTGTTCCCCGTGCCCCCAACGTGCTTCGTGTGGCTTCCGGTGCCCTGGGAACTGGTCACACTGTGGCACTTTCCACAGGTCCCGGTACTGCTGTCTCCCCAGTTCGGATTATTACTGTAAACGTTGGCAGAACCACCGGTGACCGACAGCTCTCCGTGGCAATACAGGTTGGAGCAGGTACCCGCGTTGGGCGCCCCCTTGGTGTAGTTCCACAGGCTTGTCCCGTCGAAATCGCTCAGGGTCAGGTTCACGTCCACGGCGTTGGATATGTTAACGGACCCGACGGAGGCATATGTAGTGGTGTCGATCACCCCCGCAATATCCTTATGGGAGTTGTTCAGGTGACAGTTGTCGCATGAGTTTGTCCCGTACTTGTCCAGGTGAAGGGTGTGCTGGCCGCTTTCAGGGGGGTAACTGTGGCACTGGTCGCAGGTGGCTACAAAACCGTTTTCGTGAACGTGGCACTCCCTGCAGTCCGTTTCCCTGCGCTCGCCGTGCTGGCCGCTGGCCTCACCGCCGAAGTTGTTCTTGGTGGGAGCGCCATCGGTGCCCGGGTCGTAGTGGCAGGTGGCACAGACGTCGGTGGTACCGGCAGAAGTTGCCGGTGAGCTGGTTTCGGCAGGGTCGTTCACACTGGAAATATCATCAAAGGAGTTCGTTCCCGTAACGTCCAGGAACACGACGCCGTGGGTCTGATCAGGGCTTGTGGCTGTGTTGGAAACGTTCCCCTTGATCATGTAGATATTGGAGGGATCACTGTGGGCATCGTGGCAATTGTCGCATCCCAGGGAGAAGGGCCCTTCCCGGTAAGAACCGGTGGCGACCCACATGTTGTTGTGGGTAATAACAGCCTGTCCCGGAGATCCGTCGTGGCAAGCAGTGCACCACGTATTGACATCGGAGGTTGAAGTCGAACCGACCGCTGTGCCGTCGATGCTGTCCAGGGGTCTGGGCAGGTTGCCAATCGATCCAGGCAAGCCGTCCACGTGGGGTTTATTCCAGTCGTGGCAGTCCACACAATCGAGCGCCGGCGCGTTCCCGCTCCAGGGGAGACCCAGAACGTTGCCGTGGCCGCGGTCCACAAAACCGGTGGCCGCATCGTGGGCCGTGATGCCGCCGATGATGGCAGCGCCGTCGGCATCAGCCTCGTGGCATGACTCGCAGGTCACGCCGGAGTTGTAGTTGCCGTAAACGGCGGAGGTCCAGCTGTTTTTGGCGATGGCCGCGTCGGTGACTCCGCCGTGGCAGTCCCGGCACACGGTGGTGGTGCTCTTGACAGCCGTGTCGGCGAAATCCACCTTGCCATCGGCGTGCTGGGGGTCGATATCGGAGGTGTGGCAATCAGAGCATGTAATTCCCGGTCCGTTTGGATACGTGACCGAATCGATATGAACCGCGTGGGACCCTGATATGAGTGAGGTCCCGATATCGTGACAGTCACCACAGGCAACGGACCCGCCCCATACAGCTGAGGAATACCCGACGGTGCCGCTGTATGCCTCCCTGGAACCGGCTCCGTTGGAGTGGCATGCCACCTGGCACGATTTGGCCGAATCGCTGTAAGACCCGGAGGCCGTGGTCCCGTCAAACAGAACATCGATGCTGCCGTCCACATGACGCACCTGGTTGAATATGGTGTACCCGTCTGAAGCGTCTGTGTCCCTGATAGTGTCGTAGTGGCACACCGAACAGTTGTACCTGCCGTGCTTCGTTGTATCGAGGTGGCTGTTGGCTTTGGTAACGGTCAGGGCGCTTCCTGTTGTGTAGGTCGAAGCGGCCGTTCCACCGTTGGCGTAATCGGGCGCGCCGAAAAAAGTGTCACCGGAATTATCGGAACGGATGTAACCGTGACACCCCTCACAATCAAGTGTCGTGGACAGGTTGTCGTCCCAGGCCTGTTCGGCAACGACGGCCTCATTGTATCGGTTGGCCCCCTGCCCGTCTCCATGGCAATAAAGGTTCAGGCACACATTGGGAAACGAGGCCGAGATGGAGTAGGAGGGGCTGTACTTGTTGGGACCTTCGGCCAGAACGTTAGGGTTACCCGGTTGACCGGCCGAGTCGAAAATAACGTTACGGAAGGTCTCAGGGTTGATTGTATTGGTGTTGTGATAGTTGGAATTGGTCTCCCGTAGATGGCACATGGCACAGTCAAAATCGTATCCGGCTGGAACAGGAGCGGCGTGGATCGCATGGGGAGTCTTGTCTTCCGCCTTGAAATGGGTGGTGGCTGAGTAGCTTCTGGTGTCGGCAAAAGCGTACCCGGCGGGGCCGCCGCCGTAGTTGGCCACAGGCGGCTGGCCGTGACAGGTGGTGCAGGAATCGGAGGCCCGGAAAGAGCCGCCCGTGTCGTTGTGTATATGGCAGGTTTCGCAGCCGCTGGTAATACCCGTACCGCCCGTGTGTTTGGGACCGCCCAAAGTGGTGTTCATCAGATTGGAAATGGGGCCGGGTCCGCCGATGACGCTATGACAGTCCTCGTTATCGCAGACAGCGTTACTGTAAACACCATCCTGCCAGTAGGTGGTTGAATCGTAATAAGCGCCTGTTGTTTCAAAGTAGAGGCTGCCCACGGGAGCGGAGACCGGAGCTGCGCGACGAACCATGGCGATGTTGGCCTCGACGCCGTAACCGTGAGGGTCGTGGCAATCCAGGCAGCCCACATTCACCGTGTCGGTGGAGTGGGCTGCTTTCTCCCCGTGGCAGTTGGAGCTGACGCAGTTGGAGAGGACCGACTTGGCCGGCTGGGAGATGTCGGAATCGTTGGTGTCCTCCACAAAGTTCAACCTTGTGCCTGTGGCTGAACCGTCGGGGTTGAAGTGGGGTGTGGCCGAATTGTGGCAGTCGGTACAGGTCACGCTGTTGGTGGCCTGGAACTTCCCGTGGCCGGCCGAATAGTAGTCGCTGCCGGCGCGGTTGGCCGGCGGATCATCGAAGACATGGCAGATGCCGCAATCATCCTGGGACACAGGATCACCAGCAGGGTTCTTGTCGATTGTGAGGAGGTCGACGTTGTCGCTGGCGTTGTGAGGAGAATGGCAGCCGGTGAGGGAGCCTTCGTCGAGACAACCGGCCACCGTGGCAGCAACACTGTTTCCAAACTCCAGGGAAAGTTCACTGGAAATAGTACCGTGGGCCACTTTACCTGACGGATATCCTTCCGTCTGAGCGATATCGTGGCACCTCTCGACGCAAAAGGTGTTTCCTCCTGAATTGTCAGGTGTCAGGGGCGTCGCCCCAATGGAGGGATAAGTGTCCGCAACATCCAGAGCTCCCGTACCCTGGGTCCACCCCCAGGCGCCGGCATCCACTCCGTGGATATTGGGATTGAGGGCGTTCCCCCCTCCACTCACGTAAGTAGTTGTGGCTGTCGTGTGGCAATCGAGGCATTTGAGATCCATTTCAATGCTGCCCGTGCTCGAGGTGAGGTAGTTGACAGGGTGCCTGGAAATGGAGAGACTCGAAAAGTGGTTCTTGATCCCCACCATGTTGGTGCGGATCGAATCGCTGTCGTGGCAGTATACACAGGGGACCGGCTCACCCGGGTTCCATGGGTCGTCGGGATTGCCCTGGATCTCAACGATACGCAGGTCTTTTTTCAGCAGCCTTGTGTTGGCAACGACTGAATCAACATTCCCGCCCACCGAATGACAGTCGCTGCATCCGGATTCGATCAGTTTGTGAGCAGCGAAGGAAGGGACAGGGAAAGCAAGACACACCACGGCAAAAGCAAGGCAGATCAACCCTGCCCAACTCGGCCATTTTAACTGTAATCCACGGAACCCTGACAAAATTGTTAAAGCTCCCTTCACAAAACAACCTTAATCTCTAAAACCTTAAACCTGTCGGTGTAAACAACCGACACTCAACTCCCCTGATATCTTTACAACAGTCTGCCTAAAAGATTTACACGGTTAAACAAAACAACCAGCTGCTACAACAATCACTTAATTAGTGGCACGCCATGCAGATCTCGTCATCCTCATACTGCAAACGGTTCATCCTGTTGGCTGGAATACCTGTCAGTGTGTTCGCTGAACCGCAGTCCTCACCAGAGACAAACAGGTCCGTTCCATGGGGGTTGTGGCACGTAACACAGGTGATCAGATCGGCAGCCGCATTATTGAAACTGTCCCCCACCTGCTTCGTTAGAGGGTCGTCCAATGGCAGGAACGGCTCATCATCGTTGGTGCCATTAGTGCAGGTGGTCCCGGCCCCCCAGTATCCCCAGTGATCCACGTAGCGATCGATGTGCAGCCCCACCAGGTCCGTCCGCCCGGCAGGATCGTAGGCCGGCGTGCTGGTGGACGAACCGGTCTCCAGCAGGATCTCGGCCGTTGCAACGGAACTCATATCCACCCTGGTGGGGTTTGTTATGGGCCAATGGTCGCTGGGGTGCTTGGTGGCAGCAAGGAAACCGGGTGTACTGCCAGACAATACTTTGGGATGACAATCAGTCTGGGTGCAAAGGTTCGTCAAGGGGCCTTCGACGGCCCGGGCATTCGGCAGGTTATTGTTCAATGCATTATCGGAAACCCGGTAGGGGTTAGTATTTTGCACCGGGAAGTGTTCCTGGGATTCGTCGTGACAAGCCACACAGCCGAGAGGAACCTGAGAACCCGGAGCGGAATCATGGAACCATGGGTGAGCCAGATCATTTGTCGTACCGATCCTGGTGTCACCGTGCCCACCCTGGCTGAAACCGCTGATGGGCCCTCTGTAGTTGGCCGCGGCGTTGGTGGCCTGGTAAAGGGTTCCGGAGGTGGCGGGAAGCTGGAAGGATGACGGCACCATGTTGTGGCAGAAGAAACAGACGTGGTTGTAGGTGGTGGAGTCGGCCGCGTCAAACCAGGACAAGGTTCCGTCACCGTCAGATGAACCCACCTCGTTCCCGTGGCAGCGGACCTGGCATGTCACGTTGGTCTGATAATCGGTTACGATGGACAGTCCCCCCGTACCCCACGTTGAACCGTACCAGGAGGGCTTTGTCGTTCCATAGCCGGCATTGCCAAGCAGCGTGATATTGGCAGACAGAACTGTTTCCCCGCCTTCAGCATGACCAAAGTTGTCACTCTGTTCAGCCCCCAAACCGTGACAGACGTCACAGGAGATCTCAAGACCGCCTGCCGCCTGGGTCAGGGCGTGCTTTCCATGGGCCCCCGTGGTGGGCGGATAATTGTGGCAGGCGCCGCAGTTGGCGCTCTTGACGTTGTTGTGGATATGGCAGCTGGCGCAGGCGGGCTGGTTGTCATCCTTGGCGTGGTAAACCAGGTTCGGCGGCGGGAAGGCGGTGGATCCCCCGGGTGTAGACGCCGTGCGGATCTGGATCCCGTAAATAGTGGTTCTGCTGGTCCAGTCCACTACGAGGGGAGCGATCCCTCCCGTGGGTCCCGGGTTCTGGCTCTCGTCCCAGTCGCCGGTCCCGTGGCAATACTGGCACATCCTTCTCCCGTCACCAACTCCGCCGGCACCGTTCCGGGTAAACTCACTGGCTTCGATCTTGGCGCTGAAATAGGATTCGGAGGACCGGTTCACCACGACTCCTTCACCGGTATATATGTCCCTTCTGAAAAACACCTCATCCGGGGGAGAACTGCTTAAGGTGGATTCCTTGATATGAGGATCGTGGCAAAGCTCGCAGGGCAGTTTGTCCCCGACACTTATTTTATAGAGAAGGTTACCGTCCGGATCCCGTGCCTCGTAATTATCATTAACTGAACTGCCGTCATTGTTCATGGAGGACTGGACGTAGTGGCCGCCGGCAACATTGTCCGGATCATCGGGGCTGGTAATGATTGAATTCATACTCGGAGCCTGGGTGCCGGCATCCGGCTGCTCACCTGTGGGCAGTTCGTAGTATCCTACGTTGCCGCCAGCCACATCCCGGTCACGGCCAAAAGCTATATCCTGGGGGTCGGGGTTGAAATGACTATCATCAGGACCGTCCCTTCGCGCATCCCCGCCGTGACAGTCATAGCAAAAAACGGTGTTGCCAACCAGATAGTTTGGTCCGCCCACAGGGTCAGAATCGGTTGCAAGATCTCTCTTCTGGTAGTATTGCGCCAGATCGTTTGTCAGATCCCTTTTCCAGAGAACATAGCCTGTAAAGTAGTGACCTGACGAACTTCCGGCATAGGAGGCGGTTGTTTCGTCCGGATAGTGCAGATCGTGGCAAGAAGAACACACTCCGTCGGATCCGATGGGGGCAGATGAAAAGTCGTGGAGGGAAATCTCAACGTCACTTACATCTTTCGCGAAAGTAGCCCAGGAAGGGGGGGCTCCGCTATGGCAATCAAGGCAAAGATCCGATGCGTTAACTGCGTCAGGGGCTAGATCACGCCCCCAAAGCCTCAACTCGAAGGCCTGATGGGGAACGTGGCATTCAAGACAGACACCTGAGATCCCGGAAGCAATATAGGCGGGGTCAGAGGACATATCGTGAGGACCGCCCGTCAACGGAAGAGAATACACCGAGGAAGGGCTGCCAAATAAAACCAGGGTTAACATAATAAGAAGAACACACGGGATCGAGATGCATCTGCACCCGACTTTTATGCCAGCCAAACCCGCCAGGACAGAAGCCGGACGAGGGCGAACTTGACCATCTCCAGCCAGCATGTATGGTTTCAGGCCAGGCACAATATCTGTTGCTCCCTTCACCCTAAACGTTCCATTGAAAGCTGTCTTTCGTAACAAATTGGACCTTGAACGCAGTTCCACATAAGTCCGGTGGATAATCCGAGTATGTTTATCACGACCCCTTGCTCCACAGCAACGAGGAAAATCCAAATTACCCTAATTAATCACGCTATCCAGAGCTGGATATTTCTCCAGTTTTCCTTCAAGGATGCTGGCCATAAGTTCCTGCTGCGAGACCCCTCTAAGCAGGTAGTCCGCTATAACGCTGTAGGCCATCTGCCGATCCAGGAATTTGATCTTGTTCTCAACCAGCTTCAGTGTGAAGACCCTGGCCTCCAGAAGAGCTTTGACCCTGTCGTCGATCACTCTGGTAAGCCTTTCGGGGCTGACCTTTTTCGCAATTCCTTCCCTGATCTTGTTGGTCAGATCATCAAGATCGATCCCGGCTTTGGACAGATCCGCTGCCAGCTTGAGATATTCCCAGGGGCAGCCGGAAGGATATCCCGCCTCCACGAGCCTGGCAATAGAACCCCTGACAGCGGCTACCTGATCATCGGGGATGTTCAGGGTACTGTAATAATCACTGCACTCACGAGCTGTCTGAGCACCGTAGGCCTCAGTGAGGATCTCATCCACCTGGCTCCAGCTGCCAAAAGCGCTTGTGGAAAAGAGGAGGAGGACACCGGCCACAAGGCTCATGGGCACAATGCCCCGGCGATAGCCAGAGTCATACCCAGAGCAATATAAAGACACCGGAGCGATCCTCTTTCTCCTGCCCAGGATCATGTGCAATCGTCCTGGCACTTTTCGCTAACGACAAGAACCGAGTTATAACCGCCGAATCCATCAGGAACCAGGGTTGAGGATTTGGGATTGGCCACCCACCTCTCACCGTCCACCAGCAGGTTGTAATGGTAAACCCCGGGATCCAGGGCCATGGAAAACTCCCAGATACCCCTGTCGCTGCTCTGGGCAAAGGTAATTTCACGCTGGCCCCATTCGTTGAAATCGCCAATAAGGGCCACCGAGGATGCTTCCGGTGAGAAAAAGATGATCTGCACCTGCTGGAATCTGACAGCCGCCTGCTGCGGGTCCACAAGCATATCTCGTGCGAGAAAACCGATCCCGACAGCGAGGACAAGAGAGGCTGCTGCCACCACGGGATGCAGAAATTTCCATGAAAGCAGGCCTGAACCCGGTCTGGAGGGCAGGTTAGCCATGATCTTCTGGGTCAAATGTGGAGGAGGCGTTACCTCCCACTCCGATGCACCGTCAAGCAGGATCTCCAGCGCCTGGAACTGGGCCACAACTTCCTGGCAAGAGGTACACCTGCTCAGGTGATCCTCAAAAAGCGCCCGCTCTGAATGAGATAGATCCCCTGAAAGATAAGGATCCACAAATTTCTCGATCTTTCTGCAGTTCATGATCCTCTTCTCCTCCCCACCTGCCTGTGCGAGGCTACTGAACAATAAAACTTTTTTATCCCTGAATCCTGCTAATTTATACGGATAACGGGAATTTTAGTTACAAACCTGGGGACCCCTCAAAACTATAAATTCCCATGTGATTTCCGGGCTGAAACTCTGGACTGCTTTAACACCCTGTTGCTCGTCACTCCTAACCCAGTCTGCCCTCGAATGCTTTGATCGCGGGACCCGGAATCCAATCGCCCGACCCGTCACTCCGGGCCGACCAATAGTCCCCTTCCTTCTTCTTCCTCCCCCTATTGAGGGGGGAGGATTGAGGTGGGGGTGAAAGAGAAGGACCCGGAGTCCAGTCGCATTTATAATTAAAGTGCCACCCGTCTTCGCTTTCAGCTTCGCCACGGCAGGCTGGATTCCGGACATCACGCCCACGGCGTGATGTCCGGAATGACACCAACACCAACCTGCGGTAGAGGTTCCAGGTTTCGGGTTTCGGGTTTCGGGTTTCGGGTTTCGGGTTTCGGGTTTCGGGTTTCGGGTTTAAGGTTTTCCCTCGAGTCTCCGAGTCCCCGCGTCGAACGGTTTTCATCAAACATATTCACACCTCCAGCACCGCACCCACACCGGCAAAGAAAAAACTGTCCCCAAGCGCCCCCCTGAGCCTGGCTGAACCCGCAAGTCCGGTGCAGTGGCTCGCTCCCACCTTCTCTATACCCATTTCAGCCATCACTGCGATGGTCCTGGTCATCTGCTCCTCACCGGAAAGACCCAGATGAGTGCCTCCAACAACAGCTTTGACCGGCATATCAGGTTTCAGGTCCCGAACGTGATTCAGAATATTCACAAGGCCTGAGTGGGCACACCCCAGCACAACCACCAACCCCTCTTGCCCCTCAACTATAAGGGACAGGTCGTCGGACAGGGGATCCCTGCAGCAGGTACCATCCTCGCAGCCCAGCAGGAGAGTTGTGTCCCCCGTCTCGAAATCAGTTTTGCGGGGAACAACTCCGGAAGTAGTGATTCCGTCTGCAACCTTCTGAGGTTCATCACTTAACTTGAATCGCGCTCCCAATCCCTCGAGGTGCGAGCGTGTAAACGGCATTCCTATGGGCTTGGGGGGACCATCGGTCACCTCGCGGAAGCGAGGGTCGAATATCCCGGGGTGGGCATAGATATCCCTTTCCGGCCCCACACGCAGCAGTTCTGCCAACCCCCCTGTGTGGTCGTTGTGCCCATGGCTGAGAACTACTTTTCTTATGGCGCCCAGGTCAACCTCAAGGATCCTCGCATTGTGCACAAGAGCGTAACCCTGCCCTGTGTCGAAGAGAACCTTTTCGTCCTCCCTTTCCACAAGAGCTGAGAACCCGTGCTCTCCGATGAGCCCACCGGGCTTTATGACCGAATTTTCTGAAAGTATTGTGATCCTGGCCTTCATGATCTCCTCCACACTTGACATCTTCCCCATGAATGCTATTAGTATATTAGGGATTGTTAAAAACAATCCCCCTTCTTGAATTTTCGCAAATTGGAGTATACCTTAAACTTGAAGAAATTTTCACGAGGATAGAGGTTATTATCATGACAATTGAAACCATTTTGAAGAGCTATAAGACCATCGCGGTGGTGGGTCTTTCGGCAGATCCAGGGAGGGCAAGCAACAGGGTAGCCTCCTATTTGCAGTCAGTCGGCTACAGGATCGTCCCGGTGAGACCTGACGGGGACGAGATACTGGGGGAAAAGGTTTATCATTCCCTTGGTGAAATCCCCTTCTCTGTTGAAATTGTGGATGTTTTCCGCAGGTCGGAGACAGTAGTACCTGTTGCCAAAGAAGCGGTGCGGATCGGGGCAAAAGTGTTCTGGCTTCAGGAAGGCATCACCAACGAGGAGGCAGAGACACTGTGCCGGGAAGCCGGCCTTGAGGTTGTTTCTGACCGCTGCATGCTGAAGGAACACCGGAAGGTGGTGGGATCGTGAACGGTCTGGGAATTTTGATATTCATAGCTGTCCTTATTTACATATTGAGATCCGGTGGAGGGACGTGAGGCTCCTGTTAACCTCCGTGAGAGGTTAACAGGAGTGCAAAGTGCAGGGTGTAGAGTGCAAAGGGTAGAGTGCAGAGGGAATTTCACCACGGAGATGCGAGTAGACCGCTGGACGCGGAGACGGGGAGACTCGGTGACACGGGGGTAAGGCGCAGTTACTATAAGGGCGATGTTTTTTACCAGTCACAGAGATCACAGAGAAGGGCTAACAAGCTTTTATTCCAAATTCCTATTGGATATTCTCGCTTCCAGTCTTTTTGAGATCTGAGATATGAGATATGAGATTTATTAAGATTATGTACTTTCCTATTCACCATTCACGATTCACTGTTCACTGATGGAAGGGTTATCAATATCATGACCGACAGCATCCGTGACATGGTTATCATCGGGGGCGGACCTGCGGGCCTGACGGCCGGGATATACGCATCACGCGCTCTCATGAATGTGGTCCTCCTTGAAAAAAGCGCTTATGGTGGACAAATGCTGACCACCGCTCACCTGGAGAATTACCCGGGCTTTCCGGACGGGATAGGGGGTTTCGAACTGGCCGACCTCATGCACAAACAGGCCGAGACCTTCGAACTGCCCATAGAATACCGTTCAGTGGACAAGATCAGAAAAGAGGGAGAGCTGTTCATTCTGGATTCAGGATCGGAGGAGATCCGGACAAAATCAGTGGTCCTTGCCACGGGAGCCACTCCAAACAAGATGGGCGTGCCTGGCGAAGAACGGTTGACGGGCAGGGGTGTCTCCTACTGTGCTACCTGCGATGGCGCCTTGTACCGTGAGCGCACTGTAGCAGTTATCGGTGGCGGCGACTCGGCTGTGGAGGAGGCCCTATTCCTCACGCGTTTTGCCAGCCGTGTGCATATCGTCCACCGCCGGGACCAGCTCCGGGCCGTGCCTCTGACATCCAAACGGGCCCTTGAAAACGAAAAGATCACCATGGAGTGGAACACTGTCCTGACCGAGGTACTGGGAGAGGACGAGGTGAAGGAACTCCTGTTAAAGGATGTCAAAACGGGAGAGACGCGGAGTATTGAAGCGGACGGCGTGTTCATCTACGTGGGGATAACCCCCAACACCGATTTCGTCTCGGAGTTGGCCCAACTGGATTCCAACGGTTATATTGTCACCGACAAAAACATGCAAAGTTCGGTGCCTGGACTATATGCGGCGGGTGACGTGAGGTCAGGCTCCATCAGGCAGGTATCAAGCGCTGTGGGCGATGGAGCGACTGCGTCCTTTTATGCTTATAAATATCTGGAAGAATAAAATCGGTGTCTAGCCCGCATTATTCATGATGGTGATGAGATGTGAGTTAACTGTGTGGCAAATATGGATAAATGGGAATGGCACGATAAACATCATGAATTATGCGGGGTTGTCCGGACATAGTCACGAGAGGAGTTTTTCGTTCCGGCAAGGCGACTGTCCAGGGAGCGCGGAGGCATACTTTAGTATTCCGCACAAGCGAACGACACAGCAACGCAGCCAGAACGGAAAAGAACCTCGTGAATAATCCGGGCTAGGTATATAGGAATCCGGATAATAAATAAAACAAGTAAATACTTGGACACGTAGATACTTAGACACTTAGAAGCAACATTTATATTGGATCCTGGATCATTTTGGAGAGGAAAAACCGTTATGCCCATATACGAGTTCAAGTGCAAAAAGTGCAGCCATCAGTTCGAGACCCTGACAAGCAGTACTGAAGATGGATCAGGGCTTAAATGCCCCGAGTGTGGAGAACCGAAACCGGAAAAGCTCATGTCCATGTTTTCCTCTTCAGGGACCCGGTCCAAGGCCTCCGGTGGAGGAGGATGCGGTCATTCCCACAGCGGCGGCTTTACGTGAGGATAGTTTTTTCCGCAGTTTGCGGGAAAAGTTATCCGAATGACAGGGTCGCAAAAAGTCCGTTACCGGTTTTTTGCTCATCGGAAAGTGAAAAGCGCGGTTTTCCCTTTCCTCCTTTGAAAAACAGGGGAAAAATGTAAAACCGTCATTCGGGAATTATCGCCAATTGCGGGATTGTCCGGAATCCAGCCATTCTTGCCGCGGCGTAGTTCGAAGAACGAAGACGGGTCATTCCGGAAACCAACGCAAGGGGCGGGGTTGTCCGGAATCCAGTCGCACCATGTCATTGCGAGGCCCGTGTATTGACATGGCCGAAGCAATCCCGGTTTCTATTAAAGCGATGTTTTTTTACCACTGAGTTATTGAGGACACAGAGAAAGTCTGAATTCTGGGAAGGCGCGGTTCCTGTAAAAGCGTCTAAAGGCTGCCTCTCGCGGAGACGCGGAGCCGCAGAGAAAACCGGAATCTCAGGAAGGCGCGGTCCCTGTGAAGGCGGTGTTTCCACCACGGAGGTCACCCTTCGACAAGCTCAGGGCAGGCGGAGGACACAGAGAAAGGCGGAGAAAAAGTCGAACGTGGGGGAAAGAGCGGTTCAGGCACTTAGATACTTAGACACGTAGATACTTGGACACATAAGTCTTCCGGAATCCAGCCTGGATTGCCTGCCTGCCCCGAGCCCAGTCGAGGGGTCATCGCGAGCCGCCCCAAAGCGACTTGTCCGCCATCTTGTCCTCCATAGCTCGTTCTCTCCCCTAATCTGGGTGTTCCAAACGAGCGACGGTGGAAGCTGGTCGAGAGGCGTTAGCGACGGTGGAAGGCGGCTCACTGGTAGGCCGCACGTCCCGCGGAGTTACGCTGTTAGATCTACCCCTTCTTTGATTATTGGTTTAACCGCGGCCCTCTGCGTTACAGCTCTTCCCCCTCGCCCATGCGCCCATGCTCCTTCACCCCTTCGTCCGCTCTTCTCTCCGTGTCCCCGCGTCCCCGTGTCTCCGCGTCCCCGCGGCCCCGCGTCATATGTCGCACTGTACAGAATTAATATGTGCGACCACTACAGCACTTCCACCTGCTTCTCAGGTTCGATGGGGCTGGTGCGCATGGCGAAGGAGTACAGGAACGGGTAGTTGTCGTGAAGGTGTCTCATGTACATGAGCCATTCCCTGAAAAGGTGCCCATAGGATCTTGAAATATCACCCTTCAGGTGTTCAAAATCCGATTCGGGAACCGTGGAAAGGTCTGTCCTCGCGTCCAGTTCTTCCGTCAGATGGAAGATCGCCCAAAGCAGATTCGTAAAATTCTCATTTTCCAGAAGGCTTGGATTCTCCAGAAGTCGAACCATGAAATCCCGTCGGGCGGTAAGCATCTGTCTTAGATCATCGAGGGCTGGCCTGTCGACATTGATCCGGAATGGATAATCGTCGATCTTTTTAAACAAAGACAACACTTCCTTGACATTAAGGTCTCCAGCCGACTCGAAGGTTTCTCTTAAAATCATGCCCTGGGGATCACTGATGTAAAGGGAACGAAGCAGATCCGTACCAAGCTCGCTGAAGAAGACACCGATCACCATGTTCATCTTCTGTAACCTGGCCCCCTTGCTCATGATGACCATGAGCTCGGCAATGATAAGAGTCACCACAAGACCTTGTATCGGTACAAAGGCCAGGCTGGCCAGCCATCCCTTTTTAATGAAGTGCAGATCACCAAAGACCAGGTAATGCAGACTGTAGATGACCATGGAAGTGGTAAGAAGACCGAGGGCAAGCAGAACGGTCCATTTTATGCGCTGCATATGCTTATTACCTCCCTTTCAAAATTCTTTTTCCTAATCGTGACAATTTGCTCTGGGCAGATTCATGATCTCGTACCCCAACCGTGGGATCTACCATGAATCTCTTCAAGCAGAGGACCTTTAAACAGGACAAGACGGATGAGTCGCACCGTGGAGCCCTGATAGGTTTCCCAGAATTTATGGACAGCCTCAAGGTAGGCGTCTGCGCAAATATCGTGGGGAACGGAGAAGATGCCGAAACTGACTCCCGGGAAGGACAGCGATCCCCACTTCATCTCGTGGGCCTTTACAAAGGAAGAGTACAGGGCTCCTACCAGCTTGGCGTGTTCACCACCCTCCCCCATCTGGGGACCGACTGTGTGAATGACACCCTTGAAGGGAAGATGGCCGGCTGTGGTGACGACCGCACCGCCCACCGGCACCTCTCCCTGCTGGCGAACGATCCTGTGACCCTCCTCCGCCAAAGTAAAACCAGCTGCCTTCCCTATTGCATGAGCACTCCCGCGCCGTGGGCGAGATGGGAGTTGGCAGCGTTAACAATGGCGTCCGTTTTTTCTGCAAACAGGTCGCCTTTTACAAACTCGAATGCCCGCCCCTGCTGAAAATCCACATGCCGTATAACCTCGTTGTCCCCGGACTTCATCTCCATCAAATCGGGTTCAATCTGATGTCATTTCAGATAACCCGATATTGCGTAAAATGTCCAGCCGATCCGGGGTTTTTCACAGATGGAAGAAATGATACTTTCATTTGTGCGTTTTACCGCTTCCCTGACCTGTGAACCCGCCAAAGGAGTTTAACATGGATAGCGCAACTGTTGATCCCGCTAACAGCAGAGTCCTTGAAATCATAAAGAAACGTTACAGCTGCCGACGCTATCGATCGGACCAGGTGGATGATCCACGGCTGGATGTGATGAAAGAAGCAGTGCGCTGGGCTCCGTCAGCATGCAACAGGCAGCCTTATACATTTCATTTCGTTGCCGATGAAAATACCATCAAGGAAATAGCCCGGTCTGTCCCCCTCGGACCGGCGTCTGTGAACGAGTGGATCAAATCAGCACCTCTCATCGTTGCGGCCGTGGGACAACCGGAGCTTTTGTGGCACAAGATGACCCAGGTCATCGACACTGATTACCACCGTACGGATGCCATCATTGCCATGGATCACATCTCCCTGGTGGCAACGGAACTGGGTCTTGGCACCTGCTGGGTCGGGTGGTTCCACAGGAAAAAAGTCGGGAAGATTCTCAAGATCAAAAGCGGTGAGGAGGTTGTGATCCTGATGACGGTGGGTTTCCCGGAGAAGGAACCCTCTTCCAGGAGGGAACGCAAGGAGATTGCTGAACTTGTAGTGCAAAGGTGAGTGGAGGGGAATCAGTGCGGAGGGCGTGGTGCGAAGGGTGAGAAATCCAGGAGCCAGGAGAAAAACCTGTATCAAAGAGTATCTGCGTATCTTAAGTATCAAGGTGTCGAGGTGGAAATCTGTAACTCAAAACCCAGACCTTAGGTCGGCATCATTGCAAGGTCGCCCCACATTCCGAAGCAAGCTATTAATTCAAAAGCTTTAACGCTGAGGGCCGCAGATAGCGCCAATTAACAGGCGCCATCACAGAGAACCGCTGTTAACCCCTGAGTCCGGTTTAATATTTAACCGCGAAACTCTGCGGTGCAGCCTATAAGTGGCTGCCCTGCGAAACCCTGCGTTAAGGCTTTGATCGTTTTTGTAAGAGTCAGTTTGTCACTCCGGGCCGAGCCGAAGGAGAAAACCCGAAATCCGATCGCTTCAGCCGTCACTCCGGGCCGACCAATAGTCTCCTTCCTTCTTCTTCCTCCCCCTATTGAGGGGGGAGGATTGAGGTGGGGGTGAAAGAGAAGGACCGTGAGTCCAGTCGAATCTCTTATCAAGATGCCACCCGTCTTCGCTTTCAGCTTCCGTCTTCGCTCATAGCTACGACATTATAAGTCGCCGCGGCAGGCTGGATTCCGGCTCCTCGTTTTTCTCGGTCCGGAATGACGAGCACAAGCGAGAGTGGCTTGCTTTCTCCCCGCGTCACCGAGTCCGAAGCCTGTCACGCCAAAGGCGTGATGTCTCCGTCACGTTTTGATCACCCTCATCCCGTCTCCAGGAATATCCTCTTCAAGACCTTCTCATACCGTTCGGAGAACTGCGCTTTATCCCCATCGTTCATCTCGGATATTCTGAGGATAATATACCTTTTGGCACCTGCGCGGACATCGGGGTGAAGGACTGTACTCGAGGTCACATCAATGAGGTCCTTCATGAGTAGTGTGGGAAGAAGGGAATGAACCATCCTCGGGAGTGCATAGGGATTAAATGCCAGTGACTTTTTCACCCTGTACCTTGCAGACCATCTGGGATGAGCGCCTATCTCCTCAAGAGCCTCGGCGCTGGTGGGCCTCAAAGAGGCCATTTTGATGACCATACCTTCCACCGTTCTGGGATTATTCAGAAGGTTGTGGATCACGGAGGGGTCCTGTTCCAGCATCAGGCTTTCAAGGGCCCCCAGGTCCGATTTCCTGGCCAGGGATTTTCGCACTCCAAGGGGAAGATAGTCCTGGGCGGGGTTGCGGTTCTCGAGCTCTTCCGTATGATAGATCCGCCTCTGAGGTTTGATGTCGGTGAGGATCGCGACGACCTCATCGAACTGATATCTACGGCTTCGCTGCAGAATGTCGCTCATAAAGTCGTTGCCAGCATGGATGGCGATGGACCTGACATCGCCCAGATGCTGAAGATATTGGGTGTAGCCGCGCTTCCGTCTGCTGGCTCCCATGATAAGTTCACGGAGCAGGATCGGAGACAGGTCCACTCCCAGGGATAGTAGTTCGATGCTCAGGAGATAGAGGATCATGGAATGGTTGTGAGCGCCTTCAGATCCACGAACCAGAAAGTCCGCTCTCAGGGAAATCTTGCGGTTAAGGATCGCTCTAAGTATTCTAAATAGCCTTTCCATGACACCTCTCGTATGGGGGAGCCTAACAGGGAATTTTCAGCATTGCAACGCTGCGGGGAGAGAACTGTAATCAGGTGTCCAGGTGTCCAGGTATCTAAGTAAATCCCAGGCACCAGGGACTATGAACTGCCTTTTTCGGGAATCCAGCAATGGCTTGTATTAAAAACGATAAAAGCTTTCACGCAGAGGGCCGCAGAGGTAATAACAAATAACCATCGCAGAGTTACGCTGTTAACACCTAACACTGAGTGAACTACCACGGGCTTACGCCCGTGGCACCCTTAAAGGCCAAGCTTCGCTTGCCCGCTGTCTTCTTCACC
>JARGFZ010000041.1 GCA_029210965.1 bacterium
GGGATGCATATAAGGTTGACAAATGACACGAATCAAGATACATAGAGATGTTCGGGCCCATAGCTCAGTTGGTTAGAGCCACCGGCTCATAACCGGTAGGTCCTCCGTTCGAGTCGGAGTGGGCCCACCAAATAAGAGGTTTCGGATTTGACGATTTTTTTCAGAATAAGGAATGATGCAGGAGTGAGGGAAAGCCTCACGGAAAAAGGTGCCCGACCATGAGGGTCCCAGAAAAAGGCCTGGCAGCACCCTACCAGCCCTGACGCCAGAGAACCAGGTGCACTCCAAAAGGAGTGCACCTTTTTTATTCCCTATCCATTGGTGTAAAGAATTGAAAAAAGTTCCGACCGTTAAACAGATCATTAAAACCATAGAAGAGATCGCCCCAAGGGATCTCGCATTGCCCGGAGACCCCGTGGGTCTGCAATGCGGCGAACCGGAAAGGCTTGTGAGCCATCTGATGGTATCCCTGGATGCCACCCTGGAAACGGTAACCCAGGCAGCAGGATCTAAAGTCGACCTGCTTGTCACACACCATCCTCTACTGTTTGAACCACTGACCCAGGAAAACATTCTCGGACCTGCGGCCAAGGCCCTTGTCAGGGCGATCCGCGAGGATCTTGCTGTTTATAGCGCCCACACCAATCTTGACGCCTCCGCTGACGGGATCAACGATTCCTTTGCCAGCCTTCTCGATCTGCGCGATCGGAAAATTCTGCAGTCAAGCACCCCTGAGCATTTCAAAGTGGTTGTTTATGTTCCCGGGAAGCAGCTGGAGCGGGTGAGGTCAGCTGCCTTTAAAGCGGGAGGCGGCCAAGTGGGAGATTACAGCGGCTGCTCTTTCGCAATCGAAGGTGTGGGTACCTTTCACCCTGGAGAAGGCACCTCTCCCACGATAGGGCTGCCAGGGCGCGATGAAAAGGTTCAGGAAGCAAGGCTTGAAATCTCCGTGCAATCTGCGGTCCTGGGGGCGGTTCTTTCCGATGTGCGGGCGGCTCACCCTTACGAGGAGCCTGCTATTGATGTGTATCCTGCAATATCCAGCACCCAGGGCACCGGTTTCGGCATTTCCGGGGTGCTCCCACAGTCCGCAATAGTGGGGCAGGTCGCAGCCAGGGTCGGTTCTGCGCTGAATGCAGGCTCTATGAGACTTGTGGGGAAGAAGAGCAAAAAAGTAAAACGTGTTGCTGTGTGTGCCGGGAGCGGTGCTTCCCTTCTCGACGCCGCTGTCGCAGCCCGAGCCCAGCTGTATATTACGGGGGACGTGAAGTACCATGACGCCCGAAAGGCTGAGGAAATGGGTATCAATGTACTGGATGTTGGGCACTTTCCCCCTGAGAGGTACGGGCTGAATCGCTTCGGGAAGCTTCTTGAAAAGAAGCTTGTCGAACAGGGGTTAATAATACAGGTTTCATATGCCAAGGAGAGAGATCCCTTCGTGTCGGTATCATGATCATTGGACGAAAGGGCTAGAGAGTATAATTCAAGGAGGAAGAAGGTGAAGAGCATGCTAGACAGACTGGTAACTTTGCAGGAAACGGATGAAAAGATCGTAGCTTTTCAAAAAGAGGAGGAGCAGATCCCGCGGGAGATTCAGGAGAAGGAAAAAACCGTTGGTATTCTCGAGGAGGAATACAATCAGATCCGAGCCGCTCTGGATGAACTCGAGAGGCAGATCTCGGAGCTTAACCTCGAGCTCAGTGAGGTCAAAGAGCACCAGCGACGATCCCAGGCTCGAGCTTTAGCGGTCAAGACTCAGAGGGAGTATCAGGCCGTTCAAAGGGAGTCAGATGTCGCCAAAAAGCGCCGAGGGGAATTGGAAGCCCAGATCAAGGAGTTTATAGAGGAAAAAGGGGTGATCCAGGAAAGCAGCCTGGAAGTAGAATCCCAGATGGGGGATGGGGCAAAGGTCCTCAAAAAGGAGCGTAACGAGGCCGATAGCCGGTTGAAAAAGCTCCAGAGCGAGCGAGAGGGCCTTGAAAAAACACGGGCGGTGGAAGCGGACCTCATCGATCCGGTGCTTCTGGGTAAATACCAGAAGGTCTTTGAACGCTACAGGGGTAAAGGTGTTGTCAGAGTCGGCGGAGGGGTGTGCAACGGTTGTTTCATGACGATCCCGCCGCAGCTTTACAACCAGGTGCTGGCTCAAGGGGGTATCCACCATTGCCCCAACTGCGGTCGCATCATTTATGTCGACCAGGAATGATCCGATGCGGGTGCTTCGGCACCTTGCTGACACCATGGACATCGAGCAGACTCTGGAAGCCTTCCCCGGAATGACCAGAAAGGTTCTGGCAGGCATTATCCGTGGAGTGACAGGCACAGATCAAAGCACCTGGTCCACTGCGGTTCTGTCGGTGGACGGTGCGGCCAGGGGAAACCCTGGAAAAGCTGGTGCCGGTATTGTTCTGGAAGCAGCTGATGGTTCTGTCCTCAGGATCGGAGAGTATCTGGGAGAGGCCACCAACAACGTGGCCGAGTACAGGGCCTTGATTATCGGAATGCAAAAAGCGGCTGAATTGGGTGTCAGCAAGCTGAAAGTTCGATCTGACAGCGAACTTATTGTGAAGCAGCTTAATGGACAGTACAGGGTCAAGAGCCCCCACTTGCAGGACCTTTATTTTTCAGCGATCAAGGAGATTTCCTCGTTTGAGAAGGTGACCTTTACGCATGTGCCGAGGGAGCAAAATAAAGAAGCGGATCGGATGGCTAATCTGGCGATCGACGCCAAAGGAAAAGTCCAGCTATAGGGTTGGGCGGCTGTCAATAGCACACTATCTACTTCATACTCCCTTCTCGGGAATCCTCACCCCGCCGCTGGCGGGACTCCGGTATTCCTCGGGACTCTGGCCTTGCATCTGACGTACTCTGACCGCCCTTAAATTCAAGGCAGCGCATAAGCGGATACTATTTTTCAGAACTCAAAACTCAGAACTCAGAACCATTTTCTTCCCCGCTGGAGGTGGACACCTGATATGGCTTCAAAACAGCCCATAGTCAAACAGACCGCCTGGCTGTCCTTAATACCTCAGCTGCTCATTCTGGTGATTTTCATTGTCCTGGCCTCATTCTCAGGCACCCAAAACCCGGCGATCATGGGATCGTTGGCCTATATATCAGCATCGGTGCTGCTGAGAAAAACCCTTGCCCAGCACCACAGAAAAGGAATGGCTCATTTCAGGAAAGAAGAGTTCGCTCCGGCTCTGGACAGGTTTCAGCAGAGTTACGATTTTTTCAGTCACAACAGGTGGGTCGATGACTGGCGATATGTCACTCTTATGTCTTCCAGCAGGATCAGCTACCAGGAGATGGCCCTTTTGAACATGGCGTATTGCTATGGCCAGCTTGGAGAGGGAGATAAGGCAAGAGCGTTTTATGAAAGAACACTCCTGGAATTTCCCGATAGTGCCATGGCCAAAGCTGCGATTAATATGCTGGATTCCGCAAAGAGCAGTATCTAAGTATGGAGGTGTAGAGGTGTCTAAGTAAACATAGTGCCCAGGTCACCATGATCATGTTCCAGATTTCAGATTTTACCTGGACACCTAGACACTTAGGTACCGCTCTTCCTTCCGCGTCCCCGGGTCTCGTAATAACACCACTGGACATTAGACTTTGGACATAGGACTGTTCTCCCACGCTCCCACTCCGTGTCTGTTTTACCCCCCCCCTTTGCCATTTCCGCATATTGAGTTAGTATATTCCTGCAAAGTGGTCCGGGTGACCGCTTGCCCCGCCACTGGCGGGGTGAGAGGAAAGTCCGAGCACCGAAGGGCAGGATGGTCGGTAACGCCGACCGGGGGCGACCCCAGGGAAAGTGCCACAGAGAGCAGACCGCCCGTCTTCGTCACGCCGCTGGCGTGACTTCGACGCGGTAAGGGTGAAAGGGTGAGGTAAGAGCTCACCAGTGCCGGTGGTGACACCGGCAGCTAGGTAAACCCCATCCGGTGCAAGGCCAAATAGGGGAGCGTAAGAGGGCGGCCCGTTCAAAGCTCCCGGGTAGGCCGCTAGAGGCCGTCGGCAACGGCGGTCCCAGATGAATGGTCACCCATCGACAGGCTCAGGGCAAGCCTCTGACCTGTTGAAGACAGAACTCGGCTTACAGGACCACTTTGCACTATATGTTTTGGGGTCAGACCCTGCCGCTTCACCTCTTGTGTAATTGGTGAGACGGCAGGGCCTGACCCCCCCATTCCTGGCAGCCGAATGGCATTGGAGCCTATGGTTGCGGCTTCCGCCGTTTCGCGAGGGACCGGAACAGTTTTGCCCCCTGCCGGCCCCCTAGGAACCGTTCTCAAAGATGAGGAAGTAATACAAAAAGGCTTATCATTGGTGAAAGGTGAGCAGCCCCATGAATGAACCAAAAACAGTCCTTGTGGTCGACAAATCAGAGCAGGTCCGTGAGCATCTGCTCAAATTACTGACCAGATATGGGTACAAGGTCCTGGAGACAGGATCTTCCTCGGACGCCATTGACATTCTGGGTGACGGCGACGTTGATCTTCTCCTCGTGGAGGTGGGGACTCGGGGTCATGTCGAGGGAACCATGATAGCGGAACTGAGATCGACTCCCCCCTTGAAGGATATCCCTGTGATCGTTCTGGCTGCCTCAGAGGATGTTGGCGATGTGGCTAACTGGGTCAGCAGCGGCTGCAATGATTTTCTCCTCAAACCGGTTAATCCCAGACTGCTTTTTCAGCGGGTACAGGCTCTTATCGAGGCTCATCCAAGAGCATACAAACGCGCTCCATGCAACGTTTTGGCAGAGGGAACAACGGGGTCAGAACATGTAACCGGAGAGTTGCAAGAGGTAGGGGAAGGGGGAGCAAGTCTTGTCCTGGACCGCCAGCTTGCTACCGATGACATCTTGAAACTGACCTTTAAATTACCTCGCCAGCCGGGTGTTTTGACACTGGGCGCAGGGATCATCTACGTGCAGGGTGTAAAGGGCAGCTACATCCACGGCCTGAAATTTATCATAATAGACAGGGAAACGAAGGAAAGGATCAAACAGTTTGTGCAAGACACCATCCTGCAGGACTCCTGATGTTGTCCTGCAGTTTTGACGCTGAGACGCGATGACGCGGAGAACAAAGGTCTTTCCCCGTGTCTTCGTGTCCCGGAGTCTCCGTGTCAAATGGTCTTAATAAACGTGTCTCCCCTTCTCCCCGTCCCCGTGTCATGACTGAGAAAGTGCCGCAAGCACTTTCTCAGCGGCCACCTCCGCTTCCCTGACACAGTCGTTTATTCCCACCCCCCGATAGGCGTTGCCTGCCAGCACAACACCAGGCGGCAGGTTGGCTTCGGCCTCTGCAAGCCGGTCAAGGTGTCCGACAGTGTAGAGGGGGATGGCTTCTTTCCAGCGGATTATGGTTGAAAAAGAAGGTTCAGCTGTCAGTCCCATCGTGGCTGCCAGCTCCGCCTTAACTGTAGTTAACAGCTCTTCGTCGGGGAGGAAGGGTGTTTCGTGGTCTCTGGCACCTCCTACCATGACCCGGATGAGAAAGCTGCCCTTCGGGGACCTGTGTCCGGGAAAGATACTGGAGGTCCACAGGGCGCCGAGAATCTTCCTGTTTTCAACTTTCGGGATCAGGTATCCAAAACCCACAGGAGGGCTGCGGAGTTCACTCAGTTTATATCCGACCCCAACGATAGCCATGGGGGAATAGGGGATCTGGGAAAGGATCGCGCTGCTTTGTGGCGCCGCATCCCGCAGGATGCCGGCAGCGCTGTCAGCAGGTGTGGCAACGATGACGCTGTTGGCTTTAAACTCTCCGCCATCTGTGCGAACTAAAAGCCCCCCGTTGACGACACTCAGTTGGTTGACTTTAGCGCCGGTATGAATGTGTTCTCCCAGGCCAGATGCGAGACGATCAGTAAGCTGGGAAACACCATTTTTAAAGCTTGTGAGCACCCCTCCAGGGCCGGAAGGGCCTGAGGATATCCCCCCCTCCTCCCCTCTTTTTTTAGCCCTTTTTCTTTGAGCTGCGATGCTGAGCATGGCCCTGGTAAGTCCCCCGTACTCTTCCTCAAGCTGAGCGATGCGGGGAAAGGCGGCTCTGAGGCTCATCCTGGAAGGATCTCCGGCAAAGATCCCCGAGACCATCGGGTCGAGCAGCCGCTGAAGTGCTTCCTTGCCCAGGCGACGCTGGGCGAATTCGGCCAGGGATGTGTCCTTGCCCCTTGGAGTGGTGGAAGCCAGAGGTTCAGCCATTATGCGCAACCGCCCGAGAATGGAAAGAGGCCCCCCCAGGAAAAAGCTTAACGGGGAAGCTTTGAGCTCATGAAGCCGCCCTCTGGAATAGATGAACCTTCTCGCAGAAGATTGATCACTGGGAAGAAGTTCCTTCTCCATGCCCAGGTCTTTGACCAGGTCCAGGGTCCAGGGCTTGCTGTCGAGGAAACCGTTGGGACCTGCCTCAACGGTATAGCCGCCTTCAAGGCGTGCATCGAACTTCCCGCCAGGCCTGCTTTCCCCTTCAAACAGGTCCACCTGAACGGAGCGCCCCTGGTTACGGGCGATCTTCTCCACAAAATGGGCAGCTGCAAGCCCCGAGATCCCGCCGCCGATGACAATGATCTTTCTGGTATCCGAAGATGTGCTCACATTTCCCTCTCTTCCCCGTGTATCGCCTTTTCCAGAATACGGACGAGTGTGTGAATAGCCCCGGCCAGGTTGGCCTGTTCCCCCGGCCCCAAATGGTGGAAAAGCTTCTGGTATCTCTGGAGTATCCCTTCCTTTACTTTTTCCAGCAGCAATTCTCCCTGCTCCGAAGCCGTCAGGACGATACTGCGACGGTCCCCGTCGGCAGTGGACCTTTCCACAAGTCCCATGGCCACGAGACGATCCGTCATCTGGCTGGCGGAGCTGGTAGCAACCTCAAGCTCCCGGCTCAGTGCGTTCAGAGTGCAAGGCCCCATATCGGAAAGGGAGAGAAGGGTTTTGTACTGGTTGTAGGTAAGATCCATGGTTTCGTCCACAGCTCCCCGCAGGTGCCCCATGGCCCTCATAAGCCTTGGGTAGAGCTGGGCAATGGTGTGGATGGGTGTGGACATGCTTGATCCTCCAGTATTTTCATAGTCTAATAATTAGGTAACCTAAATATTAGGCTAAAGAACAAAGGCTGTCAAGATGCCTGAAAATACTGGAGAATCAGCATGGGTGCATGGGAGCAGTGGAACGTGGGAGAAAAAAAGATAAGAGCAGGGATTGAAAGAACGAAGGTACTTCAGAGGTCCTGGGATTATTCCCCCATGCTCCCCCTCTCCCCCTCTCCCCCTCTTGCAGGTGCGGACGACCGCACCAGGTCCGCGAGTGAGGCAATAAAATCCGGCCGTGTATTCAGCGCCGGTGACCTTTCATAGATGGTGAACCCCAGTTCCATGGCGATCTCCCTGTGCTGGATATCCAGTTCGTATAGCGTTTCGATGTGGTCTGATACGAAAGACACAGGCACGACAACCAGAGGAGGTGCCCCCCTGGTTGAGAGCTCTTTCAGTTTGTCCTTTAGTGCCGGCTGGAGCCATTTTACAGGACCCAGGCGGCTTTGAAATGCGACTTGATGTTCACGTCCTCCCAACCTCTCCATTACCCCGTCAACAGTTGTGATCGTCTGATCAAGATAAGGATCCCCGCCTTCTATGAGGGATTCAGGTACACCATGGGCGGAGAAAAGGATAACGGCATCATCGCGAAGGTTTACGGGAATCCGTGCCAAGGCTTCCTCCACTGTATCTGCAAGAGCATCAAGATAGGGAGGGTGGCTGGCCCAGGAATCAATTATCAGAATCGAATCTTCAAAAGGGGTGCCTGGCAGGTTCATGGAAACATCTCTCAGGCATGATCCGGTCGTTGCCGAGCAGTACTGGGGATAAAGGGAAAGAGCGATCAGGCTGTCTGCCCCCGAGCGTGATGCCGCATCGACAGCATCGGCGATAAATGGATGCCAGTAGCTGAAGGCAGGCAGCACCGGACCGAAACCAGGGCCAAGAAGTTCCTCAACAGCGGTGGCCTGACCCTGCGTGATCGGTCCGATAGGGCTTTTTCCGCCGATAAGTTCATAACGCGGACGGACTTTGCGAGTCCGGCGTACCGAAAGAAAGGCAGCCAGGGGCCGTCTGAGAGCCGCAGGAAGGCCTAAAATGGCAGGATCGAGGAACAGGTTGCGCAGAAACGGCCGAACCGCCTCCAGGGAGTCAGGTCCGCCCATATTGAGGAGAAGAACGGCAGTCTGGCGCCCGCCTTGCGTCATCGCTTATGATAACCTCTCAAAAGGTTTCTTCAATCCATCTCGATGGACTTTTTGTGAACCCATCGACTACCGCCGGTATTCGTGGACGGCCTGGACAAGGGCGATGGCGTTGTCCATCGGCGTCTGGGGGAGGATGCCGTGTCCCAGATTGAAGATGTGGCCCGGTTCGGGACCGACCTCATCCATGATCCGGTGCGCTCTTATCCGGACCTCTTCCGGTGAGGCGAACAGGACCGTGGGGTCAAGGTTGCCCTGAACCGCCTTCTTTCTTCCAAAGGTCCTGCGTGCTTCGCCGATGTCCTGTCTCCAGTCGATGCCGATAACATCTGCGTCAATACTGTCCATGTGATGGGCGAGGTATGAACCGTTGTTAAGGTAATAAATAACAGGGGTGTCGTGCCGCTTCAGGTTTGCGATGACCTTCTGAACCGGTTTTAGTGAGAACCGCACATACTCGGGATCCGCCAGGATACCGCCCCAGGTGTCGAAGATCTGAATCGCCTGGGCGCCGGCGTCCACTTGTGCGTTTAGGTAGTTGATAACGACATCGGCGAGAAGATCCATCAGGTAGTCGGCCAGTTCCGGCCGGGAGTAGATGAGGCCTTTGATGTTGTGGAAGCTCTTTGTGGTTCCTCCCTCCACAGCGTAGGTCGCCAGTGTAAAGGGTGATCCGGAGAAGCCAATGAGGGGGACACGGCCATCCAGTTCCTTTTTGATCATGCGGATGGCATCCATGACGAACCCCACATCCTCTTCTGATTCGATGGTGCGAAGAGCTTTGATCGTCGCCTCATCCCGAACCGGTGAAAGGATTGGACCGACTTTGTCCTCGAAAGCCACCGAGATCCCCATGGGCTCCAGGGGAATGAGGATGTCAGAGAAGAGAATGGCGGCGTCCACGTTGAGAAGATCAATGGGCAGGAGAGTTACTTTGGTTGCCAGATCAGGGGTTTTGCACAGGGTGAGAAAATCGACCTGGCCGCGAACCTCCTGGTACTGGGGCATATATCTTCCGGCCTGGCGCATGATCCAGATGGGTGTATGGTTCGTTGGGCGTTTGAAGCAGGCGTCAATGTAGGTGCTATTCATTTGTTTGCTCCTCTTTTTTCAAGTCGCGGAGAACCTTTACAGGGACGTGGTCGCAGAAGGGTTCCTCTTCCATGTAATCATCGGAAATTGCAAGAGCTCTTGCCCGGCATCCCCCGCAAACACCAATATATTCACAGGAACCGCAGCGGCCCTTGTAGTCCTTGAAGCTTCTCATGTCCTTAAAAAGCTCGCTGCTGTCCCATATCTCTTTGAAGTGCTGCTGCTTTACGTTGCCTGCGGACTGGGGAAAATAGCTGCAAGGCTGGACCTCGCCCCGGCTGCCGACAAATGCGATGGATTGCGCGGCAATACAGCCTTTTCCTCCCCCGGTACCGAACTTGATGTTTCTACGTGTGAAATCAAGACCCTTGGCTTTTGCTTCCTGCTGGACGATGCGATAGTAGTGGGGTGCACAGGTGGGTCTGACCAGCATGTCCTTTTCTTCGAGCTCCATCTCGAAATGCCACTTCAGGATCCCGTCGTAATCTTCCTTGGAGATCAGCTCCGCCGTGAGATCCTCGCCACGCCCCATGGGAACGATCATGAACATGTACCAGGCAGTAGCTCCCATCTTCTTGGCCTGCTTGTAGACGTTGGGGATGTCATCCTGGTTGCGTTTGGTAAAGGAGGAGTTGATAAGGAACTCGATGCCGTGTTTTTTGAAAAGCCCGGAGGCCCTCAGTGTGTCTTCGAAGGCGCCTGGCTGCTTGCGGAAATCGTCGTGAATCCCGGCAGTGGAGCCGTCCAGGCTCAGAGAAACAATGCGGATACCCGATGCTTTTATCTTTTCACAGATACTATCATCGACAAGGGAGCCGTTAGTGGCCATGGCCATGCGCAGGCCCTTGCTTGTTCCGTAGGCGGCGATGTCGAAAACATCTTTTCGAAGAAGCGGTTCTCCGCCGGAGAGAACAACGACCGGGTGAGCGAAGGAGGTGATGTCATCGATGAATTTTTTTGCCTCATCAAGGGTGAAATCGCCCTCATCCGAACCCATACCTGATGATGATCGGCAGTGAATGCAGTTGAGGTTGCACTTACCGGTAATCTCCCAGGCGAGCCATTTGAGTTCGAAAATGTTTTCTTTAGTGGGTTTGGGTTGAGCCTGTGTCAAGGTGATACCTCCTGTTCGGGTCCGCCTTCTCCCCTCCCACCCTAAGGCTTTGAAGAATACGTGTCCCAGCAAAGCGTGCAAATTTATCATAATATTCAGTAAAATAAAAGTTAACCCTGATTTTAGTAATGTGAATGGAGTGCCCTCAAAAAGACGAAGTAGAAAAAGGAAAGTGGAAAGGAAAAAGTGAGCGCGACAGTTTATTAGAAAGGAATGTCACGTTGATGTCCTGGGCAGTATCTGATAAACCTAGATGACCTGCCGGTGGGCAGGTACCTTTTCGTCACGAAAGGAGTTCAATTGGGCGACAATGAGACCAGCCGTATCATCAAGGCTCTATTAGAAGAGGTTATTTCCAAGGAGATCCATCCTGTCCTCCAGAAGCTCCACAGGGGCCAAGCGGACAACAGGCGCGTGTTCCGTATGATGGCCGAGATGGTCACCGGTATGGAGGTCATGTCCAAGATCCCGGAATCTGTGAGTATTTTCGGGTCTGCCCGCTGCGGCCCTGAGGATGAGGTGTACAAGGCTGCCCGAAGTATAGGCAGGCGTTTTGCCGAAGAAGGTTATGGAGTGATCACGGGTGGAGGTCCCGGGGTCATGGAGGCGGCCAACCGGGGGGCCTTCGAGGGGGGGGGAACTTCAGTGGGTCTGAATATCACCCTTCCCCATGAGCAGTCGCCCAATAAATATGCCAACGTAGAGCTCACCTTCCACTACTTTTTCATAAGGAAGGTCATGTTCGTCAAATACGCCAGGGCCCTTGTCGTCCTGCCGGGGGGGTTCGGGACTATGGATGAGCTTTTTGAGTCCCTGACCCTTAAGCAGACCGGTAAAATGCAGAAATTCCCCATCATTCTCTTTGATCAGTCCTACTGGGGGGATCTGTACAACTGGCTGCAGGACAAGATGGTGGCAGGCGGCTACCTGGAGGAGGAAGAGTTGGAGCTGTTCTCCATGACCGATGATCCCGGCGAGGTTGTGGACCGGGTTCACAGGTATTGCCAGGCACAGAAAATCCGCCAGGAGCCGTACGTTTCCTACGTGGAGTCAGAGGAATTGTCAGAGGGTTTCTGATCAGTCATGGCAACTGTCCCCACCTGGGAGTGGGTAACCATTATTTGCTGTCTTTTTTTCTCGGCCTTTTTTTCCGGCTCCGAGACAGCTTTCGTCAGTCTGTCCAGAGCCAAATACCAGGCGCTTCTGCTGGCCAGGAACAAGGTGCGGGACCCCTTGAGCATCTGGGTGGACAACCCCAGCGGTCTGCTTACCTCCATCCTCATTGGAAACAACCTTGTCAATATCGGAGCTTCCGCCTTAGCCACCGACATCGCTTCCAAAATTTTCAAGAGCAGTGCACTTGCTTTAGCGGTAGGAGTCACGACCTTGGTGATCCTTGTCTTCGGGGAGATCACCCCCAAGGTGATGGCCAGAAGGTATGCGGAGAGGTATGTTCTATTGACCGGATATTCTCTGGTCCTTTTTCATTACCTTGCCTGGCCGGTGACGTGGATCTTAAACGGGTTGGCCCACGGTCTTATCCGGATGACCGGGGGCGACCCGGACAAGGGTTTTGCCACCGTGCAGGCTGACGAGATCCAGCTTCTCGTTTCCATGAGCGCCAAGGAGGGGGGCATTGACAAGTACCCGGCCCACCTCATCGACAGGGTCATCAGGTTCCACGGGAAGACCGTCAAGGATGCCATGGTGCCAAGAACCCAGATCATCGGACTTGAGCTTTCCGATGATGTTAATACGGTTCTTGAGATCGCCAATAAAAGTGGACACAGTCGGTTGCCCGTTTACAGAGAAAACCTGGACGAAATGGTGGGTGTCTTCCATGTAAAGGATCTTCTCATAGAGCCGATTTCCTCCTGGGACAATTATCTCCTGGAGCAGCATCTGCAGCCCCCTTACTTCATTCCCGAAAGCGCTCAGCTGGGAAGGATCATAAAGGAGTTTCAGAAAAGAAGCATTCACATGGCGGTAGTTGTGGACGAGTTCGGAGGAACGGAAGGAATTATCACCCTGGAGGACGTTCTGGAGGAGCTTGTGGGTGAAATACAGGATGAATTCGACCGCGAGGTGGTCATGGTGAAGACGCTGGCCTCCGGTGCTCTCGAGGTGTCGGGCCGGACGCCCGTTGAGGATCTCATGAGGGTTTTTCCAGAATGGAGCGGAGAGACCCCCTCCAAGACAGTAGGCGGTCTGATCATGGAGGTGACAGGAAGGGTGCCCTCACCAGGGGAAACCGTCTACATGGAAAGCCTCAAGTTTACTGTGTTGGGTTCCGACGAAAGGCAGATCAGGAGGGTTCAGGTGGAAAGTGTCCTGGACGGTACAGACACAGGCGAAAAAGATAGTTAATGCGATGAGTCGTTTGATCCAGAACTCGTAACACAGAATAGAGCCTGCCTTTTATATTTTTTCCTGTTCTAAACTTCAATTTTCCCTTGCGGCAAAATTCCTGCCATAAAGCTGAAAATATTTTGACTTATAAAACAAAGTGTTACAAAACCGTAAGTGCCAAGTGTTAAGCAATTATCACACTTATCCACAGATGTGGAAATACTGTGGATAAGGCTATTGCGAATTGAGGATTGAGAATGAAAAGACTGAATCCGGATTGCTTCAGGTTGGATCGGGTTTCCCCTTTGGACCTTGGATCCCTCGACAGGCTCGGGACAGGCTTTGGAAGTTGCTGAAGATGAGGAATTATACGAGTTTTACGCAGGGTGAATTGAGGGTCAAATCTTTTCTTCTGCGTTCTGCGTTCTGCCTGTCCCGAGCTCTGTCGAGGGGCGTCCTGCATTCTGCTTTTTACTGTATTCACATCCGCAGTAATCCTGCCGGTAGATACCGTACTCCTTCGTCATTTCAACGCTTCGTTTAAATCCATCCTGCTTTTTCAGGTCGGTGGCGAGGTACTTGACACCGAACTCCTCACCGGCTTCAGCTCCCAGCCGGTTTATCATGGCGGCGTTCTTGTGGGGACTGACCGTCAAAACGGCAGCGAAAGCGTCGAAACCCTTGTCACTGGCCAGCCGGGCAGTGGTCCTCAATCGTTCCCTGATACAGACCTCGCAGCGTAGGCCTTTCTCTGGCTCCTCTTCCAGGCCTTTGACGCTTTCGAACCATACTTCAGGTTCGTAAACGCCCGCAGTAAAGGTGAACCCCGTTGCACCTGCCAGGGTATTCATGGCAAATAGCCTTTTTTCGTACTCCTCCCCCGGGTGGATGTTGGAGTTGGAAAAAAGCCCTTCTGCTTGCCAATCCTGAGAGAGGCGTTCTATGCCGATCGTGGCATCGGGGGCGCAACATATGTGAATGAGTAGCTTTTTCATATTATTATCGGAGTAGCAAAGTGTCGGTGTCAGGGTGAAAGACCCAAATCGTCGTAAGGGATTTCACCCATTCACTCACTTACCCATACACCCATTAAAAATTCACACTTGCAATATTTTTCTAAAGCATATATAAATCGCGAGTTTTGCGCAAAGGTGTTTAACACCATCATGTTGATTAATGATTCAGGGAGGATGTAAAGATGATCTGTACAGTTTTGAAGGAGGAAATCGATTGTGTGTTCATGACCAAACAGGGCTGCAACTATAACGGCGGCCACTGTGAGCCTGTTGTTCAGGCCTGTGAAGGTTGTGGTCACATCAAGGAAGTGGACGAGGATTATTACTGCGTGACGAGCGCCAACCCTTCGGCCAAGTGGAACCTGGGTATCTGTAACTACGCGACTCACGTGGAGAAAGAAACACCGGTTGTGGGCAAAGCGAAAGTCAACCCGCTCAAAGCCGCCAAGAGGGCTGCCGCAGGCAGGTAAGAGATAAGAGGAAATGGAATGGAAAAAGGGCGGTTCCTTCCGGAACCGCCCTTTTTTTTGTTGTATTTCTGTTACGTGTACTGCTTGTTGCTTACCCGTCCACGTCCTGCATTGGCCTCTTGACTATCAAGGCAAGAACCGCGCCAATGATCGACATCATGGCCAGTGTGAAGTAGACTTTGTTGTAACCACCGGCAAGGTCGCCAACCTCTTTTGCCGTCTTCATGATCCCGGCGAAGTAGCCAGGAACTATGAATCCGCAGACACCCCAGGCGGTGAACATGATGCCGTAGTTGGCTCCAATGTTCTTTGCACCGAAATAGTCAGCGGTGAAGGAGGGCATCAGGGCCAGGTAGCCGCCGTAGGAGAACCCGACGACACACAGGCCGATAAGAACCTGCCAGAAGCTCTGGGCGTTCCTCAGGAGGAACAGGCAGGCGACGACATAGGTAGCGTACATGGTGGCGGTGGTCATGTTCCGGCCGATCTTGTCTGAGGTGGTACCCCAGGCCAGGCGTCCGAGACCGTTAAACAGGGACATGATGCCGAGGGCGGCCCCACCTGACATCACTGCAGCGCCCTTGGAGAGCTCCACGATGATCGGCTTGGCCTGCCCGATGGCGGTAATTCCCACAGCCGTTCCCAGGAAGTACATGATCCACAGGCAGTAGAACTGCCAGGTTTTCAACATATCACCAGGAGCATAGTCCTCCTTGGTGGGGGCGCCGGCTGCTGCGGGCGGCGACCATCCGGGAGGCGTGTAACCTGCGGGGGGGACCCGATAGACCTGAGCGGCACCGATAACACAGATGTAGAAGGTGACCGCCATGATAATAAAGGTTCTCGGGATCGTTGTAGCATACACCGCTGGATCGGTGCCAATGAGTTTCTCAATGAGAGGCGCGAAGATCATGGATCCGGCGCCGAAGCCCATAACCGCGAGGCCAACGATCATTCCACGTTTGTCCGGGAACCACTTCACGCAGGTTGCGATGGGCGTAACGTAAGCGAAGCCCACGCCGAGACCGCCAAGAATACCGTAGGCGAAGATCATGCCGCCGGGGGTATTCCCTATAAAGGAAGCCAGAACACAGCCGGTGCCGAGGAGGATACCGCCAACGCTACCGACGAGTCTCGGACCTTTCTTGTCCTGCCAGAAACCGGCTACGATCATGGCCAATGCGAAAAACGCCACCGAGTACCTGTAGGGCGCGATGCTCTGGGCTTTATCCCAGCCGTGCAGCACTTCAAGGGGACCCCTGAACACGGACCAGGAATAAAGCACGCCGAGGCACAGCTGCATAACGAGCGCTGCCCCGACGAATCGCCATCTGTTACCAAGATTTTGTTCCATTGATTCCTCCAAAGTTCTGTGGGAGGGATCCTTTCCCCTCCAGGGTTCATCCCATCACGATGTCCGAAGGGTCAATTCTGCTGACCTTTCAGCCTGTGAAGACAGATAGTCCGCCACCGACGACTGGCGTCGATGTGGACGTTGGTGGTCGGCTCCCACCTCCTTTCACAAGGGATTGTGTCTTTCGCTTTAATCCGGTTTCGTTCAGCTAGATCCCGGAGACATTTCAGAATTTAGAACAGTGTTTATAAGAAAAAAAGCCTCCTCAAAACTGCGCCATGCTTACCTAAGTGCCTGATTTTTAATGGTTAAAAGTGTATGCCTGGAAGCGACCCTGCCTTTGTTGTTATGAATAGTAAAACGATGTTTCCTTTATGTCAAGAAAAATATCAAACGCCGTTAAGCGTCATCAAATAAGCCCCCTTAAGTGAATTGAAGCACAAATCAGCTGTGCATTTAATGACAGAGTTTCTGATATCCAGGAGCTTGAAAAGGCGGTGTCTGATGTCTGGCTTCCAGTGTCTGGGAAAAAGGACGCGATTTGTGATTTGTGATTGATTTTGGTTATTTGAGGTATTTCTAGAACCTGGAATCTGGAACCTGTCCTGGTCCTGAGATCTGGTAAAATCTATAGACGACTGCGACCAGGACCTGGATCCCGGACACCATCGGTTGGATTGAAACCCTTTGTACATAGAATCAATCCAACCGCCTCAGTCCCCATTTTCGCGCCAGTTCCAATGCGTTCAGATAATCGGATTGCTGGAGAGGATCCCCGATGACAGGCTGTCCGACAGCCTCGTGACAAGGTCGGTATTGGGCCATCACGTTCAGATAGGTGTTAGTGGAGATCTCTTCTGCAAGGAAGCGGAAGGCCTCCTGGGAACCGGCCAGATCCCCGGGAAGGACCAGATGTCGGACCAGGAGGCCGCGGTGTGCGATGCCTTTTTCATCTGTGAGCAGGTCTCCTACCTGTCGGTACATCTCACCGACAGCTTTACCGATGACTTCCGGGTAGTCGTCAGCATCGGCAAGGGTTGCCGCTATGGACGAGTCAGTAAACTTGAGATCCGGCATATAGATGTCAAAGATGCCCTCCAGGAGTCTGAGGGTCCCGATGGAATCGTAGCCGCCGGTGTTGTAGACAAGGGGCAGCCGCAACCCCTCCCGGACCGCCAGGGATACAGCCTTGACTATAGCGTGGATCTGGTGGCTCGGTGTCACGAAGTTGATGTTATGGCAGCCCGACCGCTGCAGGGTAATCATGGCGGAGGCCAGCTCCGGGACCGGGATTATCTGGCCCCTGCCAAGGTGGCTGATGTCGTAGTTCTGGCAAAAGGTACAACCGAGGTTGCAGTTGGTCAGAAAAATGGTCCCGGAACCACCTGTCCCGGACAGGGGCTTTTCTTCACCGTAGTGAGGCTGAATGGAACTCACCACAGGGAGGTAACCGGTCCGGCAATATCCCTTTTCCCCTTCCTTCCTGGCAGGACCGCACTCCCGGGGACAAAGGGTGCAGGGCGAGGCCAGTTTTTCCAACTGCTCGACCCTGGCCTGCAGTTCATCTGGATCCATTTCCATGTATGCGGGAATAAAAGGTTTCACGGCTCTCCTCCGGGGTGTCCTCCGGGGTTGTGGAGGTGAAGTAAAGGTGGTAACAATCCGTGATTCGTGATCCGTTGATTATAAACATTGCGGCAATAAATAAAAGCAAGGTACAGGAAAGGAGAGGAATGTAGAAAGAAGAATGTATAACATAGAAAAAAACCGTTTTTCCCAAGTTGATCTCTGATTGGCCATTCTACGTTCTACATTTAACATTCAACATTCTACCTATTATGAAAATCGGTCTCGCAGGATATTCAGGGTCTGGTGTGACGACCCTTATGGCCCTCCTCTCGGAAGATATGGAGCTGGCGGGCAAGCACGGCGGCCCGGAGATCCGCTCCATTGCAGTTGACGATCCAAGGCTGGATCGGCTGGTGGATCTCTTTAAACCCAAAAAAATCACCCCTCTACAGGTGGAGATAGTGGAACTCGGAGACCTGCGGCCCCAGGAGGGTGGGGGCCTGCGGAAGGAGACCCTGGCACGTTCAGGCGGTCTGGACGCACTGGTTCTGGTTCTGCGCGGCTTTGACGCTCCCATGTCGCAAGGGTGCCGTCAGACTGAAGAACTTACAGAGGAGCTTGAGTCGCTCCTCCAGGAGTTTGCCATAGCCGACCTTATGCCCATTGAGAACCGCCTTGAGCGTCTCGGCAAGGAAGGTAAGCTGTCATCCAGGGAAGCGAAGCTGCTGACCAGGCTGAAGGACAGCCTGGAGGACGGACTCCCCATCAGGGGACTGGGGCTCGACAATGAAGAGCTGAAGGCCCTCTCGGGTTATAATTTTTTAACCCTCGTGCCGCTTATGGTGGTTGCCAGTCTGGGAGCGGAGGGTGTGGAAGATCACGTGTACCCGGACCTGACGGAACGCTGTCAGCGTGAGGGAATGTCCTATGTGGGGATCCCGGTCCTGGCCGAATTTGAGACCCTGGAGATACCCGAAGATGAAAGGGGGCTCTTCCTGGCGGATCTCGGCATCCAGGTGCCTGCCGGAAAACGGTTCATGGAAGCTCTTTTCACCCAGCTGCGCATCGTCACTTTTTTTACAGTAGGCGAAAAGGAGGTCCATGCCTGGGCCATTCCCGAGGGGACGCCCGCGGCCAAGGCGGCAGGAAAGATCCATACCGATCTGGAACGCGGCTTCATCCGGGCTGAAGTTATCTCCGGGGAGGAGTGCATTGCCCACGGAGGCCTGAACCAGGCCAAAGAGACAGGCAAGCTGAGGATCGAGGGGAAAGACTACATCGTCAAGGATGGAGAGATCTTTCACGTGAGGTTTAATGTTTAAATTCCAGTACCTGGTACTCAGGAGTCAGTAGCCAGTAGACTACGATCCGCAGTCAATGTCCGGTGGACATCAGCACCGTTTATTGATAGGTTTCGCATCTTTATGTCAGTCACCTGATCACGGATTGTAGACTACCAATTACCAATAAGTGAAAGTGAGGAACACATTTTGACCGATAAAGAGAAAGAAGTGCCGGAAAACGGCAACGGCAACGGGATACTCAAGCTGGGTATTCCCAAGGGGAGCCTGGAAGAGGCCACCATTGACCTTTTCCGCAAGGCGGGTTGGCGCATCACCCGTGGGTCGAGGAACTACTTCCCCTCGGTGGATGACGACGAGCTGACATGTTCCCTCGTTCGAGCTCAGGAGATGTCCAGGTTTGTGGAGGAGGGGATCCTGGACGTTGGCATCACAGGCCGGGACTGGATATTGGAAAACGATTCCGATGTGGCCTGGATAGAGGAGTTGGCCTACTCCAAGGTCAGCAGTCGTCCGGCCCGCTGGGTCGTCATAGTTCCCAGGAACAGCCCCTACGAGAAGATCGAAGACCTGGCCGGCAAGAAGCTGTCAACGGAGCTTGTGGACTTTACCAAAAGATATTTCGCTGAACGCAATATCGAAGTCAAGGTGGATTACTCCTGGGGCACCACGGAAGCGAAGGTAGTAGAGGGGATCGCTGATGCCGCCGTGGAGGTGACCGAAACGGGAAGCACCATCAAAGCCCATGGCCTGAAGATCATCCACGAGATGATGCAGTCCAGGCCCTATCTCATCGCCAACAAGAAGTCTTACCAAGACCCGGTTAAGCGGAAGAAGATCGACACCATCGCCATGCTCCTCAAGGGAGCGGAAAAGGCTATCGGGATGGTGGGCATCAAGCTGAACGTGCACCGGGAGCAGCTGGAAAAGATCGTTGCTCTTCTGCCGAGCCTGAACGCCCCCACTGTGGCCGGACTTTACCAGAGCGACTGGTATTCAGTGGAATCGGTGGTTTCCGAGGAGACGGTGCGCAAGTTGCTGCCGCGGTTACTGGAAGAGGGCGCCGAAGGGATCATTGAGTATCCGCTTAACAAAATAATATAATCGAGGATTGAGCATTCCGGATTCAGTATTGAACAGCAATAAACGGTGAACCGTGAGCTAATAGTCATTAAACACGGCCTGATCAGCCGTTCCAGGCGCATCTTTTATTCCAGCATTAAATCCTCAATGCTCAATTCGTAATCCTCAATTGATAACGCAAACCGGTCGGCCTTCCTTGTATGGTCGGCCGGTTTGCGTTATCCTGTTTGAGTGAAGAGATTTTCTGTTTCATCGCTACCATGGCTCCTTATTGTCACCCTCATTCTCGCCTTCTCAGCTGTTTGGCCGGCCGGAGAGGTAGAGGCCCGCAGCTCTTACTGGATCAGCGCCCGAGACAAGAACGCCTGCATCGTCTCTGCGGTAGTGCAGTACGACGAGCAGCTCGAAGCCCGGATTCGACAGGAAAACGGGATCGATAACGCCGTACTCCAGATGGATGTTAATACCAAGGAGCCGCAGGAGCTTTGCACCATGCTCATGATGCAGCAGAACGAGCACCGATGGCGGCCCCTTCTGTGTGTCACCAACCTCCGGGGGAACATCTACTCCGGACATCTGATCCTTCCCCCGGAGTTTAACCTGGTATCCCCTCTGGAGATCAGTCTTGGCGACCGTACGATCGAGGCGACGTTCATGAAGTGAAGGGGGATTCCGGATTCCGAATCCTGAATTCTCAATCCGGAATCCAGCCTTGCCTGCCATGTCGTAGCTGAGAGCGTAGGCGGGTCATCGCGAACAGTCAACCATGTGAAGCGATCCCGTTTCCTATAAACCGATGTTTTTAACGCAGAGGTCGCCCCTCGACATGCTCGGGACAGGCAAAGGGACGCAGAGAAGGAAACGGAGAAAGAGCATATGTTCCTTCGAAACGTATTGGCGTATCGGGGTGCCGGAGTGTCGGGGAAGAAACAGTGCGAAGTGCGTAAAAACCTTTGACATTGCGAGAGTAAGTATCAGGAAGTAATCTCCAGTTTTTGAGGTTAGATCATGCCGTTAGTGAGGATCGAGGTGAGGAGAAGCAGGGAACCTGAGGACTTTCAGGTACCACCGGGTAAAACTGAGGATTACACTCTGGTAGAAATAACCCTTTACGCCGATACAAAAAAAAGGCCGCCCATGGGGAGGCCTTTTTTTTGAGATCTGACATTTGAAATTAACTCAGACGCGATTGAGTAAGCGTCTGAGCTCTTTTTTCCTACCTCTCAGTTCCTTCATCTTGGCGGAGTCCTTAGCGGCAATAGCGGACTGGATCTGGGAATGCAGGGCCCTCTTCTCCAGCTTCAGGGCCGGGAGATCATGTTTCGCCCTGAGCCTGGTCTGGGTTTTGGTCAGTACGATCTCCTTGACCTTGGGCTCAGGTTCGGAAGCAGGAGCAGCCTTTTTCGGCTCGGGCTCAGGAGCTGCTTCAACGACAGGCTCGGGCTCGGGTGCGGGCTCCGGGGCTGCTTCAACGACAGGCTCGGGCTCAGGTGCGGGTGTGGGCTCCGGGGCTGCTTCAACGACAGGTTCGGGCTCGGGCTCGGGTGCGGGCTCCGGGGCTGCTTCAACGACAGGCTCGGGCTCGGGTGCCGGCGCGGGCGCATCCGATGCTCCAGCGATGGCGGCAACAAGGTCGGCCTTCTTCATGGCGGAAATACCGGGAACACCCAGCACTTTGGCCATTTCCTTAAGTTCGGCGACCGTTTTGCTCTCAAGTTCCTTGACATCCATGGTGAACTCCTTTCAACATTCGATTATGAAATATATTCAGCATATAAAGTTCGAGCTAAGAAGAACGTAAATGACTAACAGAACTGAAAAAAAGAGTCAACGTCCCTTTCTTTACCGTTCCTTCGCTTCCTACCTCAAAGAGGTGTTTGGCCGGACATTGAGGAAGGTGTCTCTCGACCCTGGTTTCGGGTGTCCCAACCGGGATGGGACTCTGGGTGTGGACGGTTGCGTCTTCTGCAACATGGAAAGCTTTGTTCCGGGCCATGTGCGTGTAGATGCGGACCCGGTGGAGCAAATTCGCCAGGCCAGGGAGGGAAAAGGGGATGCACCGTTCATTGCTTACCTGCAGGCTGGGACAGGGACTTACACGACGACTGCCCGGTTCCGTGAACTGGTGGACAACATCTGCGACCAGCCTGGCGTGGAGGGCCTTTTCATCGGCACAAGGCCGGACTGCGTGGACGGCGAGATGCTGGATGTCCTGAGGCCCTGGCATTACCGCAAACTGGTTTGGCTGGAACTGGGCCTCCAGTCAGCCAATGACTCTACTTTGGACCGCATCGGACGGGGTCACAACGTAGAGAGCTTTTCCAAAGCCCGCACACTTGCCTCAGATAGAGGAATCCCGGTGCTTGCCCACGTGATACTGGGCCTTCCCGGAGAGGGACCGGAGGAGATGATGAGCACAGCTTCCTACCTGGCCAGGCAGAGGGTTGAGGGGGTTAAGATCCACCACCTTCAGGTGATCCGGGGAACCAGGATGGAGGAGCTGTTTAAAGCAGGGGAAATTGTTCCCCTCACCATGGATTCCTATCCGGGCCTCGCGGCCGGGTTCCTTGAAAGGCTGCCCCCCTTTACTGTCATCCATCGGCTCGCGGCTGACGCTAGGGGCGACCTTCTCATCGCCCCCCGGTGGCCGGATCGGGCAAAGGTCATCGAGACCATACGGGAGCACATGTTGGAAGAAGGCAAGTGGCAGGGACGCATTTATATGGAAGAACGACGGGACACGGAGACACGGGGAATCTCCGACTTGGCGAAAAGATAAAATATAAAACTGGTTTACCGCAGGGTACGCAGGGTGATGCAGAGTAAGTCTTGAACCTTGATAGAGTCGCAAAAAGTCCAATCCGGGACTTTTCGCTCCACGGAAAGGGAAAAGCGTCGTTTTCCCTTTC
>JARGFZ010000042.1 GCA_029210965.1 bacterium
TCAATGACTTACGGAGTGAGTCATTGATTTGGGCGCCCCGTGCGGGGCGCATTGATGACTTTTTGCGAAGTCATCAAACTTCAAACCATTTCTATTTCTAAACTCTGCACGCTGCACTCAGCACCCTAAATTACATTTTGTACTTGCTGTAATCCTCAGGATCCATGTTCTCAAGCATTTCAAGCCATTCATCTTTCTGATTTATGGCAGCATCTTTCTCAATGGTGGACATGTCTACGGCAGATTGATCCAGGACATCCTCCATTACATAGATCGGTGCCTCCGATCTTACCGCAAGTGCAACGGCATCCGAGGGTCTCGAATCCATTTCCATACTACTCGTATCGGAGTTCAGGTAGATAACCGCATAAAATGTGGTGTCCTTGAGGTCGGTAATAACCACCTTTGTCACCTCATACCCGGCCTGAATGACCGTATTGTAAAGGAGGTCATGGGTCATGGGGCGCGGTGACTCCATACTGGCCAGGCACATGGCAATAGCGTTTGCTTCGTATGCCCCTATCCAAACGGGTAAAGCTTTTTGGGCGCCGTCTACCTTAAGCAGCAGGATTGGGCTATTGTTCTTCGGGTCCATTGCCAGACCGTGGATGCTAACCGGTATTTCCATTAATTCACCATCTCTCCCATTACGTGGATAGCCCGGGAGCTTGTGAGTCTTATCCGGACAATTTTGCCTGCCAGATCTGGATCTCCTGGGAAGTGTACAATATAATTGGTTCTCGTCCTTCCCTCAAGGAAACCATTTTTCTTTTTATCCTTCTCTTCCACGAGAACCTCCACTTCTCTTCCTATCATATTTCGGTGCTTTTCAGCAGTAATCAGATTTTGAAGGTCCTGAAGTTCTGGGAGCCATGAACGTTTGACATCGGCATTGACGGGATCATTCATGGCAGCGGCGGCCGTTCCAGGCCTCGGGGAGAACCTGAAAGAAAAAATATTCTGGTATTTTACAGAATTAAGAATCTCACTCGTACGTTCAAAGTCTTCCCTTTCTTCCCCCGGGAAGCCTACGATAATGTCGGTGGTAAACTCAACTTCAGGGATAAGCTTTCTCAGCAGCTCGACCTTTTCCATGTATTGACTGGAGGTGTATCCCCTTTTCATAGCGCTCAGCACCCTGTCCGATCCAGCCTGGACAGGAAGGTGAATGTGCTCGCAGACAGTTGGCAGGTCAGCCATAGCATGGGCCAGTTCAGGAGAAAAATCCTTGGGGTGAGATGTAACGAAACGCAACCTTTCCAGACCGGGCAGCAAATCCATCGATTCCAGGAGAGAAACAAAGCCAGTGCCGGTGTCAGGATCCTGATACGAGTTGACGTTCTGACCAAGGAGAGTGATCTCCCGAACCCCTTTATCGACAAGAAATAATGCTTCGTCAAGTATCTCTGAAGCTGGCCTGCTCACTTCCCGCCCTCGCACAAAGGGAACAACGCAATAGGCGCAGTAGTTGTTGCACCCCTTCATTATGGTGAGCAGTGAGGTCGCTCCCCGGGCACCCATAACTCTGGGGGCATCCGCAGTGGGAACGGTCCCTGTGTCTTCCCTTACCCGGCAGATCCTCTTCCCGCTTTTTTTACGTTCCGCGAGCATTGCTGAAAGTTCGTCCAGATTATGGGTTCCGAAGACTACATCTACAGATGGGGCCCGTTTGAGAATTCGCTCACCTTCCTGCTGAGCAACACAACCGCCTACACCAATGAGAAGATCCGGGTTTATCTTTTTCAGAGGTTTGAACCTGCCCAGATGGCTGTAAACTTTGTTCTCTGCCTTCTCTCGGATGGAACAGGTGTTGAGGATTATCACATCAGCTTCTTCCTCTGAAGCAGCTGGAACGTAACTATCCTGAAGAAAGGCGTAGATCTTTTCACTGTCATAGACGTTCATCTGACATCCGAACGTCTTGACGTAAAGTTTTCCAGGTTCGTTCATCTTGTTTTCCGGGGAGTGGTCACTGGCCGGATTGGTTTTTTGAGATCTCGCATAGCTCCAGAGCCAGGAGGACCGCTTCTAAAGCAGTTGAAGCTGGACGGGTTCCCTCTATTTTCCAGCCGCCCAGATCCACTACAGGCCTCCCGATGTTTAATGCCAGTGCAATCTCTGACAAGGTTCCTGGGCCGCCAGGCAGAGCAACAAGGGCGTCAGCGGTTTTGACAACCAGAACGTTCCTCGCAACTCCCATCCCGGTTGGAATTGGAAAAGTGATATGTGGGTTTGCTTCACTCTTATCGGAACCGGGGAGGATCCCGATGGTGGTCCCACCTTCCTGAACCGCTCCCCTGCTTGCAGCTTCCATTATTCCTGAAAGTCCGCCGCAAACCATAACTGCACCATGCCTGGCGATGAGAGAACCGACCTCCATTGCCAGGGGATCATGGTGTTTTTCAGTAGCTCCGGACCCTACAACTCCGATTACGAAGGCCAAGGGTTACTTCCTCTTGTGTCTGCTGCGGGCTAAAAGCTTCTTGTGTTTATGCTTTCTCATTTTTTTCCGGCGTTTCTTGATAACGCTTCCCAAATGCTCGCCCTCCTTTCCTCTTATTGTCCCCTCAGGGGGGATTAAAAACAGCATCCATCAAAAAGTCGCAGACGCCTTTTATTCATGATTATTGATATGTGCCCATTGAGCTTCAACTCTACAACTTATTATAGGGGCCTGAAAAAGGCAAGGGGCGTTGACAGGGGCGTTGACAGGGGCGTTCCTTCGGACTTGGCGCTGGCGTGCCTCAGGAATTGAGTGCAGAGTGTAGGGTACAGAGTGTAGAGGGAGAAATCAGGCCAAAGACCAAAGAAAATAACTTCAAACATCAAACCCGCCCTTTCACGTTCGCTCAGCCGCTCAGTCGCCAAGTCGAGAGTTCCCCCACGTGTCCGTCACTTCCTCCCTGGAAAAAGAAGAAGTTGATCCCCCACCACGACTGCTTTTTCAATCAAACCGGTAACATATTCAATGGAGTTGCTCACAGCTTCAACCATCGGAATGCCACGGCCAAGGTGGACAGCGATGGCAGTGGAAAGGGCGCATCCTGTACCTCTTGGAGGCCTTTCCCCTATTCTTGGGTGTTTAAATTCGGTAGTTGTCCCGTTTAATTCATAGAGAATATCAACACATTGATCATCTTCTGTATCTCCACCGGTAACCAGGATCCCTCCGGCCCCATATTTCAAAAGCTGCTGGACTTTTTGGGCTTCATCACCGTTTTTGTTGCTCATCAGATTACTCAGTGCTTCAAGCTCATCACGGTTTGGTGTGAGAAGGGCTGTCCAGGGCAAAACTTTTTCCAAAATAGTTGCGGCAGTATCCTCAGTGGATAGAGCTGACCCCGGTGTGGATCTCATGACGGGATCTACGACAATGGGAATACCTGAACCTTTTATTCTGGCAAGGGGAACCTCAAGGGCTTTGGCTGTGGAAGCTTCTCCCAGAAGCCCTATCTTGACCGCTCCAATACCAGGAAGATCTGAAAGTGCTGTTAAGATCGATTCGTTGATGATATCCGGGTCCACGGAATTGATGCTCATGGCTCCTCCATCGCCCTGGACCGTGACCGCCGTGATGGAACATCGGGCCGGGGAGCCCAGATCGTTGAGTACACGGAGATCGACCTGCATCCCTGCCGCAGCGCTGCTGTCAGACGCGGAAATTAAAAGGACAGGTTTGTCCAGTGCAGAGTGTAGAGTGTAGTGTGTAGAGTTTTTTTTCAACATCAAACCTCGGTATCAGTGAACGGTGAAGAGTGAATAGTGAATAGTGAATGGAACCATCAACGTACCTGAAATTACTATTCACAGTTCACGTTTCACGGCTTTTTCTGAAATGATCAAACCCGCCATCCGGTCCGGTCTCCACTTCAGAGCCATCCCTGAGGACACGCACACCCTTTCCCGGTACCGTACGACCAATGGGAACAGCCGCGATCTCTTCTTTTTCAAGGACCCTCATCAACTTCTTTTCATTTTCAGGTTTTACCGTGAACAAAAGGCTGTAATCCTCACCTCCCCTGAGCGCCCACCTGTAGGGGTCCAGGTCGTTAGCCGAGGCAAGTTTCCTGATAGGGGTACTCAGCGGGATACTCTCCAGTTCCAGTACGGCACTCACCTTGCTGCGTTTACAGATATGACCCAGATCCTGGAGAAGCCCGTCACTCACATCAATGGCACAGTGTGAAATGCCGGCTTCCAGCAAGATCCTTCCCATCCGGACCTGAGGCAGCGGCCTGTTGTGACTTTTAATAAGGAATTGGGCACCCTGTTCGTCCACCTTCGTGGTTTGACCCAGGAGGATGGAAAGGCCTGCGGCTGAATCCCCCACCGGACCGCACAGCCAGATCGTTTCCCCCGGCACAGCAGAATCTCTTCGCAATACTCTCCCGGCGGGAGCGGTACCAATTACCGTTACACTGATAAGCCATCCTTGAGGGGAGGATACAGTGTCGCCGCCAGAAAGAGGGACACCCTCCCCCACTTCCATGAATCCATCCATGAAGGTGTCGATAGTTTCTACCTCCATGTCCGGAGGGAGCCCGAAGGAAAGGAAGGATTGGGCAGGTGTGGCGCCCATAGCGGCGATATCGCTGAGGTTCACCGCATGGGATTTGAACCCCAGGTCGAAGGGGTCGATGGAATCCCTGAGAAAATGTACGCCCTCAACAAGCATGTCTGTGGTCGTGACGATCTGTTTGCGGGGGCCGACGTCGAGTACAGATGCGTCGTCACCGATCCCGATCACGACAGGATAGGAATTGCGGCCCGCCTTTGCGTGGATCCTTTCGATGAGACCGAATTCGCCTATATCTTTGATCTTCATTATTGCGCTTCCCCGCATTTGGTGAACAGTGGACCGTGAATAGTGAATGGGTAATCATGCAGGGGATCTTTTCTTTCTGTTCACCGTTCACGTTTCACTTTTCACTAACGGACATTAAAATTTCCAGCATCGTTTTACACCGCTCTTCGATATTTTCAGCACTCACAATATACGACACCACCGCAACACCATCTGCCCCGGCTGAAATGACTTCTCCTGCGTTCCTGTCGTTGATTCCGCCGATGGCAACTATTGGCAAGGGACTGGCTGCGGCGAGCCGTGAAACCCCCTCGAGACCAAGAGGTACGCCCAGGTCAGTTTTCGTACCGGTAGGAAACACACCGTTAGCCCCCAGATAATCGGCCCCGGCCTCTTCGGCTTCCTTCGCTTCCTGGGTGGTTGTGACTGAGATACCGATAATAAAGTTTTCCCCCGCGATCCGGCGTGCGTCTGGCAGCAACATATCGTCCTGCCCCAGATGAACTCCATTGGCCCCCCCCGCCATGGCCACATCAAGGCGGTCATTGACGATGAGGGCGGCACCGGCAGGTCTGCAGAGCTCAGCCAGAAGACGTGTTTTTTCTATCATCCGCTTCGTGGTGGTATTCTTGTCCCTGTACTGGACCATGGTCACCCCCGCCGCGACAGCACGGCGGACGATCTCCTCTTCCGGGCGCCCCAGGGAAAGATCGGGGTCGGTCACTAAGTAGAATGTTGGATCAAATTTTTTCATAATTCCCATAGCCGATCCAACTCCAAGAATGTGGAATGCAGAATGTAGAACACAGAATCCATATAAACAGCATTTATTCTACGTTCTCGATTCCACATTCTACATTCTTTCGTATTACAGTTCTTTAATGCGCAGCCTCGCCCCCAGATCTCTCGCCGGCGCATTAAAGAGCGCATCTATAATGGCCACCTGAAAAGATCCCGGTCCTCTTGATTCTTCCGCCGCAAGTTCGCCGCACGCACCGAATACGGCAAGACCCATGGCGCACGATTCGGCTGTAGCACCACCGGCAGCGCAGTAAACGGCTACAGCGGTAGTGGAGGAGCAACCGGTTCCGGTTACGTTGCCCATCATGGGGTGTCCGTTTTCGATAGCATAGGCCTTTTCACCGTCTGTGACATGATCAACGGATCCTGTCACACAGATGACGGCCCCTGTCTTTCTGGCAAGTGCCTTGAACGCCTCTACGGGGGCATCTCCTGTCTCAAGGGAGTCCACGCCCTGGATCTGGGCCTCCTCCCCTGCCAGGATCATGACCTCTGCCTGGTTTCCTCTGATCACATCCGGCCGAACCTCCTCCAGGATCTGCAGGCATGTGTCGGTGCGAAGCTTCGTAGCGCCAGCGCCAACGGGGTCCAGAACGATGGGGATACCAAGTTCCTTGGCCTTTTTCCCCGATTTGAGCATTGCGGTGATCCAGTGTGGAGACAAAGTACCTGGGTTGAGCACATGAGCCGAAGCGAAGACCACCATGTCCTCGACCTCTTCGTTGGCATGGGCCATGACCGGTGATGCTCCCATGGCCAGAGTTACATTGGCCGTGACGTTCATGACAACATAGTTGGTGATGTGATGGATCATGGGGCGCTTTTCCCTTATGATCTTGTCCATTTCGACATATTTTTTCTTCCACTTGGACATGGCGACCTCCTCAGGTAACGATCTCAAATTTCAAATCTCAAGCTAGGAATTAACAGGATTCTATGGAAAATGTAACCCTTCAGCGGTGCTTTTATGAAAGATTCAATGAAATTGAATTAAAACCGTTGAGAATAGGGGACCGGATGCGTTAAGTTACTACTATGGTTATTGCATCCCTTACAGTAACACCTGTCGGGACTGAGACTCCCAGCCTGAGCCGATACGTGGCCGAGTGTGTCAGGGTCCTGAACGAATCGGGTGTCAAGCACACCCTGACCCCCATGGGCAGCGTTCTGGAGGGCCCCCTCGAGGAGATACTTCTGATTGTGGCCAAGGTGCATGAGATCCCCTTCTCCCAGGGCGTCCAGCGTGTTTCTACCCGCCTGACCATCGATGATCGTCGGGACAAGAAGGCCTCTGCCCAGGGGAAGTTGGATTCGGTAGAAAAACGTCTTAAAGAAACCGATTAACAGACAACCTGCAGGTTTCTTTCAGCCTATCTCAAATCCCAAATCTCAGATCTCAAAGGACATCCACGTCTGTTATCGCGAGTCACGTCTTTGGCGTGATTCGAAGCGATCTCAGACAAGGGCTGAATCTAACAGGAAGGGTTTATCGATGAAGGAGGAGGAGGCTGCGGGGGTGCCCGCAGCCTCCCGTTCTGTCAGCGGTGCTTTTTGTTCTCTTGTTCAGGATTCCCTATGGAAGGGAATCCTTTTTCCCCGGGGTTGGTCCCGTAAACAAATCGACCATTTCTCAGGGTCTCTCGTTGTCCGTGGCCATTGTTATTAAAAACCATTATGACACCCCGGCAAACCTTGCGCAATAAAATACCGTTCTAATTTTATTGCAATACGCAGAATACGTGCCAAGCAACCATTGTTTTGATACAGACAGCGTCAAATGAAAACGCAGCACGCAGCAGGATATAAACTATCCTAAACTACTAATTATGAAGGTTTTTTATTAGTCAGAGCGTATGCACGCCGCAATGGATGAAAAACGTTCGCAGGTATATTTTACATTTGTAATGCTGTTTTAAATGGGAATTTGGCACAACTGTGCACGATGTGACACAGGAAATACCTGAGCTTTTAGGCCTAGTTGGGGATTAACTGTGCAAGGTTGTGCTGCCCGTAGCACAAATCAGAAGTGAGGATTTGTATACCATGGCACAATAACCTGGGAGGTTATCACTTGATTTACTGTGGAATGAATAAATAAACGTTATATTTCGTAGGTTGGCAATTTCGTTCAGTTAATTAAACAATTTTCTATATGTGTGAACGGTGAACAGTTTTGACTTTATTCTACGTTCTGCATTTAAACCAATTTCTGCTCGAACAGTTTCCTTGCCAGTGAGTAGATATCCCTGCGATCGCCTTCTTTTCTTCGGCCGACAGCCACAACGACCACGATCACCTTTTCTTTTTTGATTTTATAGATCACACGATATTTTTGACTAGCGGCCCGCAGGGAGCGGTAACCGGCAAGTTCGCCCATGAGCGGTTTGCCACTATTTTCAGGGGCCTCGGTAAGGCCTGAAACGGTTTGGGCAATTTGTCCTCTGATGCGCCTGTCAGTTATCCCCTTGAGCATCTCAAGGGCCGCAGGGGTGATAAGCACTCGCCAGGTCAAAGATCCAGATCCTCCCTGGCCTTTTCCCAGGGGATCGTTTCCCCGCGCCCGTATTGAGCAATGCTCTCCTTTAGGACAGAGGTCATCTTCCCATCGGCCATGACTTCAAGCGTCTCGGTAATTGTTTCGTAAAGTTCCCAGGGCATTACAGCCAGTACAGGCTTACCGCGCCTTGTAATTGCTACCGCATCAAGGTTTTCCTCTCGTTCGAACTCTTCCGGCAGTGATGTGAGCCGCTTCCGGGCTTCGACCATGGATAGGGTTTTGGGCATATCTGTACCTCCTGCTGAATGTGTACGCTTAAATGTACATAAATGTGTACGGGAAGGCAAGAGGGAGATCGCTCTCAGCATATGCGCGGTAACATTTCACCGGATAATTTATCGACGAGGCGCGATCCCCCCATGGCGGTTTTCAGGATCACCTTCTGGCGGTTGTCCCCCGTTATCTCCCCTATAATACAGGCGTCCTGCCCGTATTTACTGCCTTTCATGATCTCAAGAGCCCTGCCTGAGGCCTCTGGGGCTGTCACACCGACAAGTTTGCCCTCGTTGGCAAGGTACAGCGGATCATAGCCTAAAAGCTCACAGGCGCCCTTTACGGCCTCTTTAACGGGTATGGCGGTCTCTTCGATCTTAACTCCTACAGAAGACTGGGACGCGATCTCACACAGAACGGTGGCAAGTCCGCCTCTGGTGGGGTCTCGAAGCACGTGGATGTCTTTGCCAAGGGTGGTTATCAGCTCGCTGATCATCCAGTTGAGCGGCGCGCTGTCGCTTTTGACGGTTGTTTTAAACGCGATCCCATCCCTGGCCGAAGCGATGGCGATGCCGTGATCGCCGATGGTGCCAGAAAGCAGGATCCGGTCCCCTATTCTTGCACAAGCTCCTGAAACATTTATACCGTCGGGAATGATCCCTATTCCGGTGGTGTTGATGAACACCTTGTCTGCTGCGCCGCGGGGCACCACCTTGGTGTCTGCCGTGACAATGCGAACACCGGCCTCAGCTGCCGCAAGCGCCATGGAACCGGCGATGCGTTCAAGATCGATCAGGGGCAACCCCTCTTCAAGGATAAATGCCACAGAAATGGCCACGGGGACAGCCCCGGCCATAGCCACATCGTTCACGGTGCCGTGGACAGCCAGGCTTCCTATGTCGCCACCTGGAAAGAAGATGGGGTCGACAACGTATGTGTCTGTGCTCATGGAAACGCGGCCGGCGGGAAGTTCAAGGACCGCCATATCGTTGAGGTCCAGGAGGGCCGGGTCGCTGAAATACTTTAGGAATATCCGCTCTGTGAGCTCAGAAGACTTTTTGCCGCCGGCGCCGTGGGACAAAAGGATTCTTTCCTCTATCAATTTCGACTCCTTTTGGAGTGTAGAGTGTAAAGTGCTGGGTGCAGAACCTGAAAAGCGCCTTTGAAATGCACCTCCACTACACTCTACACACTGTACTCTGCACTTCGCCTGATATTGTTAATCCACGCCAATCCTGATATCAGGAATAACGATACCAGGCGGCACAGCTGCCTTCGCTGGACACCATACAAGACCCCACTGGTGATTCAGGAGTGCATTCGTTTCCAAAAAGGGGGCATTCCACAGGGTCAATGACCCCCCTGAGCACCTGGCCGCAAGCACATCCCCTGGGCTCTGACCCCGTTTTCACCTCTTCCAACCCGAACCTCTTCATTGCATCAAATTCACTGAATTTGGCTCTGAACGCCAGTCCAGAGGCTGGAATAATTCCAAGCCCTCTCCAGGGTGCGTCTGCCGGCTGGAAAACCTCATGTAAAACGGACATGGCTTTACGGTTTCCCAGGTCTGTAACTGCTCTGCCATATGCGTTTTTTACTTCATGTGTATTATTAGCTAACTGTTCGCATAGCACTGAAATTCCAAGTAATATATCGAGCGGTTCAAACCCTGTGATGACGCACGGCTTTCCATACTTTTCGGCCACCGGCTTATAGGCATCGGCACCCAGCATGACGCTCACATGACCGGGGCACAGGAACCCGTCGATGGCAAAGTCGGGGCTTTCAAGGAGGGATGTCAGTGCAGGAGGGAGAAGCTTGAAAGCAGGGTACACGAAAAAGTTGTCGAACCCGGCTTCACGAGCCCTTAATACGCTGGCTCCAATGGTGGGAGAGGTGGTCTCAAACCCCACGCCCAGGAAAACGACCTGTTTTTGAGGGTTTTCCAGGGCCCAGTTCAGGGCATCCAGGGGCGTTGTGGCGATCCGAACATCCGCTCCCCTCGCCTTTTCCCGCTCCAGGCTGGTTTTTGTACCTGGAACGCGGATCATATCGCCGAAGGTGGCCACAATAACGTCATTGCCCCTGGATGAATCAGAAAGGGCGATCATCCGGTCCATGTCTTCCATAGCCGTAACACACACGGGGCATCCAGGACCTGATACGAGGACGACATTGTCAGGGAGAAGGGCCTTTATCCCCGCCCGGAAGATGGCTACGGTGTGGCTGCCGCATATCTCCATGATCTTCACCGGGCCGTCCTGATTTTGGGCAATACGGAAGGCGGACTTGTGAATACGGTCCACAAGGGACTTTGCTACCTTTGGATCCCTGTATTCATCCAGATACTTCATCATTTAAAGGTCTTATAATAAAGCTGAAGTACAGCAGAAAAATTCTTTTTCAGGGATGAAGGGGATGAATGGGATAGACGTGAATATTGAATAGGGAACATGGAATGAGGAATTAAACTTGCTATGCTTTTCCCCATTGCCTGTTTTTATCCCCTTTATCCCCTTCATCCCTGTTACAAATATGCTTTTGAAAGTCAGCATCCCGGATTTTGCGAATGCCTCTTTTCTCTGTTCACGGTTCACACGTTATCATCCAAGAGCCCCATGTATTCGTCAAAAAGCTTCAGGGTTTCCAGTGCGTCATCCTCGTCAAGGACATTAATGATAAAACCGGCGTGGACGAGGACGTAATCCCCCACCGCGACATCCGGTACAAGATCGGCAGAGGCCACCCTGGTGGTACCACCGTGATCCACCGTTGCCATATTCAGGTCGTCGAGGACCGTGACTTTACCGGGAACAGCGATGCACATAAAGGGTTCTCCTTTATAGAATGTAGAATCGAGAACGTAGAACGCAGAATAAAGCCATTACTTTGAACATATTGTGGATTTTGATGTTGAAAAACTTCTAAGTTCTACATTCCACATTCTATATTCTGACTATTTGAATCACCAATCACGAATTACGAATCACGGCTCTTAAGCAACCCATAAACCGCCTGGCCCAGGGATATCCCACCGTCGTTGGTTGGTACATTCTTGTGGAAGACCGGTTTCATGGATCTTTCCGAAAGCTCCCGGGCGATGAGGGAACAGAAAAGTTCATTCTGGAACACTCCACCTCCCAGGGGAATGGATCTGTGGACCCCGTTGAAACCCTCCAGGACCCTGTCGGTGGCTTCGGCCAGGGCACGGGCCATGGTGGTGTGGAACATCCCCCCCAGTGTCGGAACAGAAAAGCCTTTTTGCATCTTGTGGAAGATCGACTCAAAGGCGGGCATTAGATCTATTTCCAGACTGCCTCCTTCTGTCTCGACCAGGGAGTAGGGAAGAATATCGGTAACAATATCGTCCGTCAACACCTCAAGCTCTATGGCTGCCTGTCCTTCATAACGGGTGTGGGTGCAGATTCCGAGGAGAGCTGAGACGGCGTCAAAAAGTCTTCCCGCGCTGGAGGTCCAAACCCCGTGGGTTCGTCTTACACACAGGCTGGTAATGACCTGAATATCCTCCTCCGGAATATCTGGAAAGAGGCCTTGTGCGACACGGGCCGTCTCCGCCGCACCCAAGATCTCCAATAGGCAGGAAACAGCCATTCTCCAGGGTTGTTCGATGGATTTCTCGCCTCCCGGCATCCACATGGGCCTTAGATATCCCTTTCTGTCCATGTGTGTTCCGTCAACATGAAGGATCTCACCGCCCCAAATAGTACCGTCCGTACCATAACCGGTGCCGTCAAGCGCAATCCCTACACATGGACCGGTAAGTCCCGCCTCGGCCTGGCAGCTGAGAATGTGGGCGTGGTGGTGCTGGACAGCAATCACGGGGGTATTGGAAGGCCACGGAACGTCTTTATCGTTTTCCGTTATACCGGTAGTGAGGTAATCCGGGTGCAGATCACAGACAAGGATCAACGGGGTCACCTCCAGGATGTCCATGAGGTGGGAGACAACCTCTTTTAGAAAATCCAGGGTCTCCAGGTTCTTCAGATCCCCAAGATGCTGCCCCATAAAGGCCTGTCTCCCCCGTGTCAGGCACACGGTCCCCTTCAGTTCGGGGCCGAGGGCCAAAACCGGGTTCCCGTCCATGGGCAGATTGACCGGTGAGGGAACAAACCCCCGTGCCCTTCTTAGAACAATCGGTCCCTCATCAGGGTTTACGGGGTCCAGGCGGACGATGGAATCGTCACAGCGAAGGACGATATCCCTGTCGTGAATGAGGAAGGCGTCGGCTATCTGACTCAACCTCTGCAAAGCTTCATCATTATCAGCGCACAGGGGTTCTTCCGTCAGATTGGCGCTGGTCATAACGAGAAGGTCGAATTGGGCCATGAGGAGATGATGGAGCGGCGTATAGGGCAGCATGAGGCCGTAATAAAGGCTTCTGGGAGCCACGGCATGGGAAATGTTAATATCGGGGCTCTGGCGGCGCCTGAGGAGGGCAATGGGGCTTTCGGTGCTGGTGAGGATACTCCTGGCGTGGTCGCTCAACTCACACAACAGGCTCGCGGTCTCAAGATCCCGGACCATGAGAGCCAAAGGTTTTTCCTCCCTCCCTTTTTTCTCCCGCAACTTTTCAACGGCCTGAGAAAAAAGGGCGTCCACAGCCAGGTGGAACCCTCCGAGACCTTTAATTGCGAGGATCTTCCCTTCTTTAAGCAGTTCAATAGATCCCTGAAGGGGATCTTCCATTCTGACAGTTGTGCCATCCCTGCGCACAAGTGTCAGGGTTGGACCACAGTCCGCGCATGCGTTGGGCTGTGCGTGGAACCTCCGGTCCGCCGGGTCATCGTATTCGCCCTGGCAATTTTCACACATTGGGAACTTTGCCATGGAGGTGTTAGGCCTGTCGTAGGGCACGGAGCGGAGTATGGTGTAACGGGGGCCGCAGTTCGTGCAATTGATGAAGGGATATCGATAGCGACGATCCTCAGGATCAAAAAGCTCCCTGACACAGTCCGGGCAGGTTGCTGAATCTGGAGCGACCAGGACGGTGGGGTCAGCCCCTGCGAGGCTGCGGCGGATGATAAAATCCCTGTAGTTTGAAGGTTTCAGGTACTCCCTTTGAATGGACATTATTTTTGAAAGTGGTGGAGCATCCTTTTCAAGGCGGGAAAGGAATGCTTCCAGGTTACCTTTCACACCTTCCACCTCGATGACGACACCATCAGTGGTGTTCGTCACCCAGCCGCTGAGGACCAGTTCCTTCGCGAGACGGTAAATGAAGGGCCGGAATCCGACCCCCTGAACGATACCATCCACCGATATACGAAGCCTTTCACTCAATTACCGTCTCCAGGAGCTTAAAATAAAAAATTTAACGCAGAATGCCGCTGGAGCGCCATCGACCTGGCGCTTTCGCAGAGAGCCGCGGTTAAAACCTGGAATTCCGGTTAAGAACTAACTGCGTTACCCTGCGAAACGGCCTCAAGCCGGCCGCGCTGCGTACTCTGCGTTTAAGCTTTTATCGCTTTTAATAATTACCCTATAGCTAATTTTCATTCGTTATTAGATTGGACGAATTCCATCACAAACCCGGACCATTCATCCAGACCCTCGCCAGTGCGGCACGAGGTTTTCAGAATGTGGATCTCCGGGTTGAGGGACATGGCGTTGCGGACGACCTTTTGAACATCGAAGTCGGTATATGGAAGAAGGTCGATCTTATTGATGACCATGACATGGGCCGAACGGAACATGGCCGGGTATTTTAACGGTTTGTCATCACCCTCGGTGGTGCTGATGACAACAACCCTCAAACCTTCTCCAAGATCGAAAGCCGAAGGGCACACCAGGTTCCCCACATTTTCGATAATCAGTAGATCAAGTTCTTCAAGGCGGAAATGGGAGAGGGCTTTTCTAACCATTTCCGCTTCGAGATGGCAGGCTCCCCCTGTCTGGATCTGGTGTACCGGCACTCCCGTTTTTGCGATGCGCACAGCGTCGTTGTCGGTCTGGATGTCCCCTTCGATCACCCCTATGGAAAGGTTTTGGGACAGGGAACCCAGGGTTTTTTCAAGCAGGGAGGTCTTCCCTGAACCGGGGGAACTGACCATGTTCATGATAGCGACCTTTTCACTGGCAAACAGCCTGCGCAGATCGGCCGCCAGGAGGTCGTTGCGGGAGAGGACTTTTTGTTCAAGGGTGATTTTTTCGGACATTTTCACTCCGGAATGTAGAATGTGGAATGTAGAACATAGAATAAATCCAGATCATTAAGACTGCAGGCAGTTGAACTTGCTGTTCTCCTGCGTTCTGCATTCTACATTCTGCTCTTAATCTATCTCAATATCCTCGATCTCCAACTCTTCCCCCTGGAGAAGTTGTGTGTCAAGTCCTTCGCATTGGGGACAAACAACCATGTGCCCGGCTCCCTTGAACTCCCCATCGCACGGTATGCAGTGTATTTTGACGGGAAGGCGCAAAATGGAAAGGATCGTGTCCCGAGTCAGGTCTTTTTCACCCTTCACGGCATCGAAAGAAAAGGCCAGGGATTCGGTCTCCACACCGGAAAGGTCCCCGACCCTGAGGTTGACCCGCCTGACAACAGCAGCGCCGTGCTTCGCGGCCTCTCTCTCGACAATATCCAGGATCTCAATGGCGATGGAAAGTTCGTGCAATGCTTTTGGCTCCTGGAAAGTTAATTAACCACAGCGCGGCCAACTGAAGGCCGCTCCACAGAATTACACGGGGTAAATCCATGAGAAATATTTAAACCATAAAAAATTATTCAACAACACAATCATGAGAATCGTTTTTCCCCACAAGTGCGGATTACCCTGTGAAACCCTGTGGTAAAAAAACATCGCCTTTAAATGAACTGTGCCTTCCCGGTACAGATTTTTCTCTGTGGGCTCTGTGTGAGGCAGGATTTCTCTTGTTTTAATCGGAATAGGTTGGCGGACCGGGTTGTTTTAGGGGAGAGTTCAGTTGTTCCCGGTAATCCTCCGGGTTAAGACCGGCGGTCTCCAGAACGATCTTCAGGACATCTGGAAGCTTGTCCCGGATCTTTGAGGAAAGCTCCATGGACATGGATAGATCTTCCGGTTCTACACCGATAATGCTAGTCCAGGGAGGAGTTCTCATGGTTCCGGAAAGGTTGATAACCTCCGTAATGGTTACCTGGTGCACGGAGGACTTGTAAATGTCCGGGAAATGATCGAAATCGTTAATATCAAACCTGTAAATAGAACCAGGCTCATCGCCGCCTTTGACACAGTCGACGACGATGAGCCTGTCAGCTTCCATTATCAGATGAAACAGTTTGAAACCGTCGGTGCCACCCTCGATGACCTCAAAGTTATCCGGGAGGGAGTATTCCTGAAGGTTCACAGCCACATGTACGCCGACGCCCTCGTCCCTCAGGAGCAGGTTGCCCACTCCGAGTATCATCGTTTTCTCTTTGGTTTCTGTCGGTTCCATCCCCTTTCTCGTTATCCCTGAAGGCCTAGAAGGCCTCTTCTTCAGGTTTGATCCCGAAGAACATATGCAGGAACGATTTGAAATCCTCAAAGAACACCAGGTAGACATGGAACAGGACTGTGAAGACGAAATACCACATCACCAGGTAATGGATCGCGTGGATCATCCCCAGCCCACCGAAGAAGCTGACCACAGAGGCCCAGAACGGATTCGTCTTCCAGAGCATGGCGAAACCGGTCAGAGCCATAAACCATAAAGCGATGGTCCACAGCACATAAGTCGCCTTCTGCCATCCGTTGTATTTAGATGTTCTGGGTTTGGTTTTCCTGAGGAAGTAGTAGTAGGCCATCATGGGGAGCAGTTTTCCCCTGTTCTCTTTCTCCGGCAGGAAGTACTTGATATCCCGCGGGGCTCCAAAGAAGGCCCAGTAGATCCGGGTTACCGAATTTAGAAGGATGACGAAGGCGGTGATGAAGTGAATGTACCGCACAAGGTTCATGTCGATACCCAGAAGGCTGAAGTTGGGTTTGTGAATGTAAAATCCGGTAGCAACCATCGCAACCATGCATATGAGGTTCACGTGATGCATGATCCTTGCTGGAATGGGATGATCGTAAACTTTTCTCTCCATGGCGACCTCTCCTCTAACCGATCCTGAATTTGCGGATCTGGTTCGTTTTGGGGTCGATGATGTGAACGGCGCAAGCCAGACACGGATCAAAGGAGCGGATCACACGGACAATGTTGATAGGATTCTCTGGGTCCGGTACGGGCGCCCCGATAAGGGACTCCTCATACTGGCCTCTGACACCCTTTTCGTCCCTGGGGGAAGCGTTCCAGGTGGAGGGCACCACTGCCTGATAGTTGGCGATCTTTTTGTCCTTGATTTTCATCCAGTGGCCAAGGGCGCCGCGCGGGGCCTCGTAGAAACCGGCCCCCTCTGCGGTATCGGGTACTTCCCAGTGATCAGTGTCGTGTATCCTGAACCCAGGTTTTCCCTGTGCCTCGATGAGCTGGCCAAGCCAGACCTGCATCTGATCGGCAAGAGCCACCGTCTCGATCATTCTGGCAGCGTGTCTGGCGACAGCTCCGGGTTTGGCGCCGGCCTGAACCAGGGAGAGCAGAGTCGGGTTCTTCTCGATGAGCATTCTCGCCAGGGGGCCAACCTCAAAAGCCATCCCGTCGTACCTGGGAGCCTTGACGAAACTGTAGGCATCGGCCTTGTCGCGATCAAAGATCTGCTCGCCGTCGTAAGGATGAACAGGTTCTTGCTCCCTGTACCAGGCGTACTTGACCGATTCGGTAACCTTGTCCGGATCAAAACTTTGGACGTTGTCCAAGTGCAGGTTCCTGACGACCCCCGCCTTGAAGAACATTTCCTTGCCGGATGCCTCTTCCGGGAAGCCGCCGTAGGAAAGGTAGTTCAGGTGACCGCCGCCGACGCCAAGCTGGGCGAGGGGGAACAAAGGTCCACCGGGTCCGCCGAGGAGCAGGACATCCTTCATGTACACGTTCTTGATGAAGGCGGTGACCTCGGCAAGCATGGACTTGAAACGCCCGATCTCTTCAGGGCTGGGTATCTGGGTGACTCCACCTACCACGATCCCCTGGTAATGGGGAACCCGGCCGCCGCCCAGAACGGCACCCATATTTTTGGCTGTTACCTGGATCTTGAGAGCCTCAAGATAATGGCTGACGGCCATAGTGACGATCTCGGGATCGGCCACGGAGAACTCATCGGGCTCGTACCGCGGCGTGAGAGGATAGGTGTCTCCCCTCTTTACGAGACTAACGACCTTGTCCTTGACTGCGTTGAGGCCGGCATCATTGCCGTTGTAACCAGCCACAGCCATGATATCCAGATAGTCCAGTGCGGTAAGGTGATAGAAGTGAATGATGTGATCGTAAAGATACTCCGATCCCATGAGGAGGTTCCGGAGGATACGTCCTCCGTCCGGCACCTGGGCGCCGAAGGCGTCGTCCAGGCAGGCCGCTGAAGCCATCTGGTGGACAGAAAAGCACACGCCACAGAAACGGCTGGTGACATAACTGGCGTCCCTCGGGTCTTTGCCGGTGAGAAGAGCCTCGAAACCCCGGGCCATGGTGCCGCTACTCCAGGCGTCCTTTACCACCCCATTTTCGATCTCTACCTCGATCTTCAGATGTCCCTCGATCCTGGTGACAGGATCAACTGTTATTCTCTGGCCCATTAGTTGCCACCTCCTTCCTCAGGCGGTCCACCCTTGCCGAGCCGGCCGGTCATGGCCTGCCCGATGAAGTGTCCCGCAAGTCCTACGGCCACGGCGCCGGTGGCATACGCACCGATCTTCTCAACACTGACACCCCTAAGGTTCTTACCAGAACGTTCGTAGAGAGGAGACATTCCAGCGTAGAAATCGGGTTCGGCACAACCCTGGCACACGGAGCTGCACCCAATGCACCAGTTCAGACCGTCGCTCCAGCGGCGCTTGGGACAATCCGAGTGGGTAAAGGGACCTTTGCATCCCTTCAGGTACATGCACCAGTTCCTTTTCTCGAAACTGTTCCAGTCAGTAAGAAACTCCCCGTTATCAAAGTGGCCGCGGCGTTCACAATTGTCGTGAATAAGCTTGTCGTAGAACACAACGGGCCTGCCCACCTTGTCCAGTGCCGGAGGTTTGCCGTAGAGCAGGTAATAGACGATGGTTCCGATAAGCCTTTCCGGGTGGACCGGGCAAGTCGGGCAGTTGATGAGAGCCTTTTTGGGAACGAGCCCTTTATCCATCGCATCACCGACGCCCATACCGCGTCCCGGAGTCGGACAGTCACCCGGTATCCCGCCGTAGGTGGCGCAGGAGCCTATGGCAATGACGGCCGCCGCACCGGCGGCAGCTTCGGCTACGATATCAACAAAATTTCTGCCCGCGATCTGACAGAACCTGGGATCTTCGGTCGGTATGGATCCCTCGACGAGGAGCACATACCCGCCCGACTCATTTTTTATCGTATCCTGAATAGCCTTTTCAGAAACGTGGCCGGAGGCCGCCATGAGGCTTTCGTGGTACCTGAGGGATATTGTATCGAGAACCAGTTCAGCAGTACCGGGGTTAGAGGAGTTGATAAATGAAATGCTGCATCCTGCGCAGTCCTGACCCTCAAGCCAGATAACCGGCGGCTTCTTGGCCGCCCCCTCCAGAGCTTTTGCTATCCTTGGAACGGCAGCTTCCGATAGCCCGAGAATGCTGGCAGTACCAGCGCAGAATTTAAGAAAATCCCGTCGACTGATGTTACGGAATGACGACATTAATTGTCTCCTCCTTTCCCTTTAACTATCCACCCATTCAAGGCAAGGAAATGCCGGGTTTCATAATGACCAGCATTTTCTACCTCCCTCGGCTGTTCCGGAATTTGAATACTGTATATTGTATAACATTTTAACATTAATTGTTATTCATGGTTGTTGTCAACCATACTGAGCTTTATTTTATATAATTTCGCAGGTTAAACATCATGAAAGATCATGAATCTAATTGTTATGCATGGTTGTTGTCAACCATACTGAGCTTTATTTTATATAATTTCGCAGGTTAAACATCATGAAAGGTCATGAATTTAAAAATAATTCTTGTTGAATAGGACAAAGTGAGCGGTTGGGGTGATCCATTGTGGATTGAGAATTTCCAATTTGGGATTCTGGATTCAGGGTCACAAGGGAATCGTGGCCGAAATAACGGTGATGGCGGTTTTTCCTAGCCATTTTTTTACCCCCCACCCTCGATACTGTTTAACAGGATCCGGTGTTTTACAAAATTATGACCTGCCCATTCTGGAGAATTTCGATGTGTTCCCTGCTCATTTCGGCAAGCTCATTGTTGATCTCTTCCATGTGGGAAGGCTTTGAGTGGGAGATGAAGAACCGAAGAGGCAGGTTTTTCATTTTCAGTACCTCCCGGGCCAGGAGATCTGGTGTCAAATGACCGGTATTGATGGCAAGCTCGGTCATTCTGTTGGGGAAGGACACCTCAACGATAACCCCATCCAGCACATGTTCATCACATGCATGCCAGGGCTGTTCGGTGGGACCGGTATCCCCGGTATAAACAACTTTTTTTCCCTCTTCGTTCTCCACAAGAAATCCCACTGCGGGCGTTGTGTGGTTCACATGGTAGGCGGTAACCCTGTGTTTATTGAGCTGAACAGTGGTTTCCGGCTCCATAGAAACGTACTGGATCGCAGGGTTATCCGGCGAGGGAATGAGGGAAAAATCAGGCCACACCAATCCGTTGAAGAGGTGTCGTTTCAGGATCTCAATGACCTCAGGGTCGCTGTATAAGAATACTGTGTGGTTTGCTCCCCTGGTAACCAGATTGTCCGCGAAGAAGGCAACAGCCTTGATGTGATCCAGGTGGGCGTGGGTGATAAATATGTTTTCGATGACCTTTTGGTCCTGGAAATCCAGTGCCAGCCCTATGGTTCCGGCATCCAGCAGAAGGGTGCGATCTATGAAAACCCTGGCATGTTATGCTCGGGAAGCTCTGCTCCGGCACATCCGAGCACTTGTAAACGCATGGAAAACTCCTTGTTTTTAAAAAGGTTTCACCTACCAAAAACCTGCTTTAGGGTTGACACTGTCATTTTCCATATGAGCTTTGGCCTGATAGCCCGGTAAAAAACATCTTTATATCTTTCATTCCCTGTGAACATGTCCCAGAGGATGGAACTGAGGATCTTATCCTCATCGGTGTTATTCCCGGATTCTTTTTTCACGACCCTCAGCATGGCGGAGGTCAGCAAACCGTACTCCCGGAAAAGGTCCGTGAACCAAAACAGGAAACTGCCGAACCGGTTATCGATGATCAGGCTCCTGTAATCGGGCATGAAATTTTCTCGGAAATGTTTTTCCCCGACTCCGTGTATTAAGGCGGTCTTGGCAGCTGATTTAGCCATGAAATAGGCTGCCCCTATGCCGTCTTTGTACAATCTCGTGGATCCGGCGTCACCGATCATGACAACCCTGTCGGTGAAAGGTTTTGAGGGGGCTCTGATGTTCATAAAGGGAAGACACATGCAGCTGAGCTTTTCAAGTTCTCCTTCCGGGAACAGCTGCCTGACTTTGGGGTGGTGAAGAAACTCTTTTACTCTTTCCCTGTCAAGCTTTCTCCCGATCATGCACAGATTGACGTAGTAGGTTTTTGGAATCATTGCAGCGAACTTTATGCCCTTTATAGGCAGGAGGAAAAGATGGATCGAGTTACCAAACCTCTCGCTGATGACTTTGGGATCGAGAGCGATCTCAGCGATAGACGTCTTTGTGACGGTAGGGCTGCGGTAGCTGAAATCCATTTCTTCGAAGGTGGGTGTCCTTTTCCCGTTAACCCCGAAAGCCCCGACGACCAGGTCTGCCCGGATGAGGGCCTCTTCACCCGAATACAGCACCGGTTTTCCATCAATAAGAGTGACACGATCAACTGCCCGGGATACGTGTGTGGCACCCTCCCTGATCGCAGCTTGCAGGAGAAAGTTGTCGAAGCTGTCCTTGTCCAGGATCGTGTGGTCACTGGGCCCGCCGCTTCTGTAGACGGAGGCAATGGTCTTTTCCTGGGCAGGTGTTTGGATGTGGACATCTCCTCTCTCGGTGTAGAGCTGATAGCTGTGAATGCCTCTCTGGACCACAGAAGCTGGAATATTAATGCCCTCAACAGCAAGAGATTGAACCATGAGTTCTGAGATAACTCCGCCGCAATGGTTGCATCCGACAGGTCCTTTTCCGAGGAAGTTCTTAGGCTCGTAGATGGTGATGTCAATATCCCGACCAAGCATGTGGGCCATCTTAAGGGTGAAATAGGTGAAAAAAGAGCCTGCGGGTCCCCCCCCGATAACAGCAATTTTATCACCATCCTTAAGAGTAAATTCATCGCTGGTGGCGGAATCCAGCCCCTGAATGAGGGAACTGAAATCGCTGACAAAATGGCTATCTTTATTTTTTTGATCCGGACCAGAATTTTGGTGTTTCATTTTACTCCTGCACCAAATTTATACAGCTGACAAGGTTCTGAGCTATCAGGTCGGAGGCTGACATCTACTCCCATTGTTTAGAGGGATACTCAATTACATTAAACCATTTACAGTACCATTATCAAACGCTGCTTTGATGAAAGCCTGTTGAAACAGGATCAATCGTCCAATTTCTCGAGGATCCTTCCCCTAACATTCTGGATCACACCAAGGCTTGAGAAGAACGCGTCTATCATTTCCAGATCTGGCCCTGCGACTCAACATTTCAGCGCTACGCATTTAGCAAGAAGGTCGGTGTGGGTCTCGTGAATGATCATCTGGTTTTAAGGTTGATGACTTCGTAAAAAGTCATCAACGCGCCCCGAGAAGGGCGCCCGAATCAATGACTGCATGTGTAAGTCATTGATTTGTGAGGAAAGGGAAAAC
>JARGFZ010000043.1 GCA_029210965.1 bacterium
AGGCATAAATTGGCACTTTCTCTTTTGATTACAATAAGTTGCACGGCTAGACAAACCATTTAACCGGACAGCAGTGATCTCAGATCTCAAATCTCAAAAACCCGAGATCGCTTCGTATGGGTTCAACTCGCGATGACTGCGTGTATTTCTAAGATTCTCGCTCCACGCACGCACGCTCCACGCACGTACGAGAGCTTTCCCCTTGGATCAGCTTTTTAACTTCTCTTGCGTGCTGCGTTCTAGCTCTTCCCTACCCGACTTTCCGTCCCCGCCAACAGCTTCTTTATATTCACCCTGTGCTGATAGATGAGAAGCGCGGCGGCAGCCACGCAAAAGAGGGCGAAGCGGCCGTCTTTGACCACGAAGAGCGCAAAGATGGGGCTCATGGCGGCTGCCGTAAGAGCGCCGGCAGAAGAGAAGCGGGTCACAACAACCACCGAGAGCCAGGTGGCCAGGAGCAGGAGAGCCACCAAAGGACTCAGGACCGTTATCGCGCCGATGGTGGTGGCCACTCCCTTGCCCCCTTTAAAGGCGAGAAGGAAGCTGAAATCGTGACCCAATATGGCGCCCATGGCAGTGAGGTACAGGAAGAAAGAGCCTTCCGGTATCAGGGCTATGGCGATAAGTACCGGAACAACCCCCTTGAGGAAGTCACCGGCCAGCGTAGCCACGGCAGCTTTTTTCCCCAGGGTCCTCAGGACGTTTGTGGCTCCTATATTCCCGGATCCGCCAGAACGGGGATCAGCTCCCCCCATGACCCGGGCCACCACCACACCGGAGGGCACGGAACCGAGAAGGTAGGCGAATAAAACGAGTAGCCAATTCATAAAGTGAAGTTTACCGTGAACCGTGAACAGTGAACAGCGAATTTTAGGGTGAACTGTGAACAGTGAACGGTAAATAGTATGAGTTTTCCAGTTCACGGTTCACTCTTCACCCCACCGTATTCCCATTTCCCTTACAATTCCTGCGCTTATTCTCTCATATCAGTGCAACTTCTGCGCAACTGTGTTATACGTGCTGTGCGTAAATATCTATTATTAAAGATAAAAGCATAAAATGCCTGTGGCACGGGGCTTGCTCATCTACACTTTGCCCTGTTCTATTGCCTGGGTAATTTTTCTAACCCCACACAGATAGAAGTCATGAAAAGTCGTTCCACCTGGATAAAATTCATCGTTCTGGCGCTGGCCTTCTTCGGGGCCCTCGGGTACCTCTTTGTTTCGGGTATGAACAGCTCCATGGTTTACTACCTGACCCTGGAAGAGCTGTCCGCTGCTCCGCCAGAGTCAGGTGATGGGGTGCGTCTCGCGGGGTGGGTTAAGGACGGCAGTATCGCTGGGTCTGCTCTTGACGGTGCGATCTCTTTTACCATCACCGATGGCGAGAGGGATTTACCGGTACGGTACGCCGGTCAGATACCCGACACCTTCGAGAACGGGGCTGAGGTCATCGTAGAGGGGGTTTTCAGGGGGCAGCCTGTTTTCGAGGCGGCTTCCATGCTCGCCAAATGCCCCTCCAAGTATGAAGCTTCAGGTCCCGCAAAAAGCCAATAATGGATTTTTTCGACCCTGTTAATAGTCCGGAGAAGAAAGACCTATGAACGCCGTGGGCGACGCTGCACTTATTGTAGCTTTTTTTGTCAGTCTTTACGGTACGGGCGCGGCTCTGGCAGGAGCACTTGCCGGGAACGGAGGTGGTGTCCTTGCCGGGCGGCGAAACCTCATCAAGAGCTCCCGGTTGGCTGTTTACCTCACCTTTGGCCTTCTGACGATCGCCAGCGCCGCCCTGTTAAAGGCTTTTCTGGCCAGAGACTTTTCCCTTCTCTACGTCTTCGAATATTCCAACCGCTCCCTGTCTGACGCTTATGCGGTGACGGCATTCTGGGCAGGTCAGGAGGGGTCGCTTCTCCTCTGGGCATGGCTGCTGGCTCTTTGCGCGGCCCTTGCTCTTTTCCTGCATAGAGACAAGCTCCGGGACCTCATGCCGTGGGCCACCTTCATTCTTTTGCTCAACACATCTTTTTTCCTTCTTTTACTCAACTTTGTCTCTCACCCCTTCGCCCTCTTTCCGGGACAGATCCCCCCTGACGGGTACGGGCTTAACCCCCTGCTCCAGAACCCCGGAATGGTCATCCACCCGCCTACCCTGTTCATAGGGTATGTGGGCCTTGCTGTTCCCTACGCCTTTGCCCTGGCGTCTTTGCTGGTGGGCCGGTCCGACTCCGACTGGATCAAACATACCCGGATATGGACGGTGGTTTCCTGGTTCTTCCTTGGTGTGGGAATCCTGCTGGGAGCCGAATGGGCCTATGTGGAGCTGGGTTGGGGCGGATACTGGGCGTGGGATCCGGTGGAAAATGCCTCCCTCATGCCGTGGCTCACGGCCACAGCTTTCATGCACTCCATCATGATCCAGCAGCGCCGGGGCATGTTCAAGATCTGGAACATGAATCTTATCATCATCACCTATTTTCTTATTATATTTGGAACCTTTATCACACGCAGCGGACTCATCTCCTCGGTCCACGCCTTTGGAAAGAGCAGCCTGGGGACCTTCTTCCTGGTTTTCATGATCGTCACCCTCGTGCTGGGTCTCATGGCGGTGTGGTGGCGAAGGAAGCTGCTGGTCACGGAGAACTCTCTGGAATCGCTCCTGTCGCGGGAGAGTGCATTTCTTCTCACCAACCTCATTTTTTCGGCCATGGCGTTCTCCGTTTTCTGGGGAACCACCTTTCCTGTCCTGTCTGAGATCACAAAAGGGGTTAAGATCACTGTGGGTCCCGGGTTTTACAACCGGGTAAACGTTCCCATTGCTCTTGTCCTGATGGTTCTCATGGGTGTGGGTCCCCTGCTGGTCTGGCGCCGCCCCACCGGGGCCAGGATCGCCAGAGCCTTCACACTGCCGGTGGTCTTTGGGGTAATGGGGGCTTTCGCGGCCTTTGCTTCCGGGATCAGGAACGTGAGTACCATCCTCGTCATGACCTTCTCGGCCCTTATTCTTGGTTCCGTTCTGGTGGAGCTGTACCGGGGGGCTTGCGCACACAGGGGGACAAAGGGTGACCCCCTCCCCCTGGCGGCTTTAAAGGTGGTCCTGGGTAACCGGCGCCGTTATGGCGGCTATATCGTCCATCTGGGTATAGTTCTCATCTTCATGGGTCTTGCGGGGGCACCCCTTACCAGGGAGGTGACCGGAACCATCATTCCCAACGAATCCATCAGCGTGGGGGACTATACTCTGAAGTACATGAACATGAGGTGGGTTCCCACCAAGGACAGGCTGGCGGTAACCACGAGACTGAAGGTCTTTCACAAGGGGCAGGCGTTAGGGTATCTTGTCCCTGAGAGACGCTTTTACGAAAACAGGGAAGACCAGCCCACCAGTGAAGTTTCCATTTTAAGCAACTGGAAAGAGGATCTGTACGTGGCCCTTACCGGATATAACCGGGACGGCCGGGCGAGCTTCAGGATATTGATTAATCCCTTCGTATCCTGGTTGTGGGGCGGGGGCTACGTTGTGGGCTTTGGTGTCCTTCTGGCTGTTTGGCCGCGCAGGCCCAGGGTGCTGCCGGGAAGCCGCGAAGGAGGTAAGCCTTGAATATCTGGACGGCTTTCTTTCTGGTTTTAAGCGTCGTGATCCTGGCTTCACCCCTATTGTCTTCCCCAGATGCTGTGAGGAACGGATCCGCCAGCGGGCGCAGTTATAATGGCAGGCAGGACCCGGAGGATAATGAGCTGGAGCTGGATCTTGCCTCAGGACGGCTTGCCCGGGAAGATTACGAAGCCATGACCGGCCAAAAGGCGGGGCTTATATCTGAAACCGTTGAGGGTGCATTGGAAGGCGATGGAAACCTTTCTTAAGACTGAAGGCCTTGTCAAGCGCTACGGCTACATCAACGCACTGCGGGGAATTGACTTTCAGGTGGACCGGGGTGACTCTGTGGTTCTGTTGGGGCCCAACGGCGCCGGTAAGAGCACCCTCCTGGGTATTCTGGCAGGAAGGGTCAGACCCACTGAAGGCCAGGTGATCCTTCAGGGCGAAACACAAGGAAAGACACTGGGAAAGAGTGCTCTCGCCCGCAGCCTGACAGGCTACCTTGGCCACTCTTCCTTGCTGTATCAGGGACTCACCGCCCGGGAGAACCTCCTGTTCTACGGAAACCTCTATGGTGTTGAGGGGGCGGCTGAAAGATCCGATGAAATGCTTCACTTCATGGGGCTCTGGGAACGCAGGGACGACAAGGTGGGAGGGTTTTCAAGGGGAATGGAGCAGCGTCTTTCCATCGCAAGGTCTCTTCTTCACGACCCGCAACTCATTCTTCTGGACGAACCGTTCAGTGGTCTCGACTTTCAATCCTCCCGCGCCTTCGCTCATGCCCTGAGGCAGCTCAGGGATGGCCGCAGGACCCTCATTATTGCCACCCACGACATGGCTGCGGTGGAGGATCTCGGTGACAGGATAACGATCATGAACAGGGGGCGGATCCTGCACCAGGAAAAAACTCCCCTCCAAGCCTCTGGGAATATTATATCCCTGTACACAGAGATCATACCGGGAGTTAAATAGTGAAGGCCGCTTACGCCATCTTCAGGAAGGATCTGCTTCTGGAGCTCCGGGGTAAGGAGATCGTGATCACCTTGACTGTATTCGCCTTCCTCGTTTTAACAGTCTTTTCCTTTTCCGCTGTACCCGGTTCCACTGCTCCCAGGGAGATGGCCCCTGGAATCCTGTGGATCACCTTCCTCTTCGCCGGCATACTCGGACTTGGACGGGCCTTCGACAGGGAAAGGGAGAACGGCTGCTTCACGGGACTTCTCCTTGCGCCGTGCGACCGGATGCAGGTGTACTGGGGAAAATGTCTTTCAACCCTTGTCTTGCTGATGATCTTCCAGGCCATACTGTGGCCCATCTTCGGCATCCTGTACAGGTACAGCCCGATAAAGGGTGTTGGAGTGGCGTGGGCCGGGATCGTTCTGGGGGATATCGGGTTTGTGGCCCTGGGTGTCATCCTGTCAGCGGTGACCATTCACGCGAGGGGCAGAGAGATCATCCTGCCCCTGCTGCTTCTGCCTCTTAGCCTCCCTGTGCTCGTTGGGGGTGTCAGGGTCCTGACCCTGGCCCTTGGGGGAGGCAGTGGTGACCAGGCTCTGACCTGGATCGGACGGCTGGCTGCTTTTGATGTTATTTTCCTTGTACTGGGGAGCGTGTTGTTTCCGTTGGTGGTTGAAGAATGAGCGATCTCAAATCTCACATCTCAAATCTCAAATTGGAATCTTGTGGTTATGCCGCCAGAATGGTTGTTTTTGAATTTCTGAGATCTGAGATCTGAGATCTGAGATCTGAGATAAGCGATAAGGGACAGGAGACAGGAAAGAAGGATAATGAAGCTTAACTCAGATAAAATATTACCGATCCTGACCCTCATCGCCATGATTGCTTCCCTGGCCGCCGTCCTTCTGCTGGCGCCCACGGAAAAGACCATGGGGGATGTCCAGCGCATCTTCTACTTTCATCTCGCCTGCGCTGCTGCTGCCTTTGTCTCCTTCACGTGCGTGTTCATCGCCTCTATCGGTTTTATTCTTCGCCGGGAAACGGTTTGGGATCATCTTGCCGCTTCGGCTGCCGAGGTAGGTGTGCTGTTTACAACCCTCGTTCTTGTTACCGGGCCGCTGTGGGCAAGGCCGGTGTGGGGTCAGTGGTGGGTATGGGACCCGAGGTTAACCACAACGCTGATCCTGTGGTTCCTCTATACAGGCTACCTGGTGCTCAGGCGGGCTATCCCGGGATATCGAGGCGCCATGGCCGGGGCGGTCTTTGCCATCCTTGCCTACGTGGATGTGCCGGTGGTCTATTTTTCGGTGTCCTGGTGGAGGGGAATCCATCCCCAGGTGCTCAGGGGCGGCGGGGGTCTTGACCCTGGCATGGTGTTCCCCCTGCTTATCAGTGTCACCGCCCTTTTGCTCCTTTCAGGGGTTCTCATCAGGGAGCGCCTTAACCTTGCCAACGCTGCGGATTGTGTTGACAGGATAGCCGTTGCGTTGGAGGATATGGAATCATGAGTGATCTTACCTGTCTGTTCGTGGCTTTTGCCCTTATATGGACCGGGGTCCTCGGCTACCTCGTCAGGCTCGCGGGCCTGAGAAGGCAGCTTGAGGCAAAGATCCACAGGCTCCAGGAGCGCCTTGAAAACAGGGATCTTCACAATGACTAAGCGTTTGCTCCTTGTGTTGATGCTTCTTGCGCTGATCATCGCCGGCTGCAGCAAAGGTGACAGCGGTGAGGATCTGTCAAAAGGCGCGCCGGACTTCACCCTCGCTGCTGTAGACGGTTCCATGGTGAGCATTTCCGACTACAGGGGCAAGGTCGTTCTCGTGGACTTCTGGGCTACGTGGTGCCCTCCCTGCCTGGAAATGATCCCGATCCTGTCAAGGCTGCACAAGAAATACTCGGACAAGGGACTGGTCGTCCTGGGAGTGTCACTGGACAACGAAGGCCTGGAAATGCTGGGGACTTTCGTCCACGAAAAAATGATCCCCTACAAGATCGTCATGGGCGACAAAAAGATTGGCAGCGCTTTTGGGGGGGTGTCCTCCATACCGACCCTGTATATGGTGGACCGGAACGGCAGGTTGGTGAGAAAACTCACCGGGTACCATTCCTATGCACAGCTGGAGGAGCAGGTTAAGAAATACCTGTAAAAGCAGTACCCAGTACCCGGTGCTGAAGTACTTAAGGACGAAAAGATAAACTTAAGATCATTAACATCAAACGTCAAACGTGGCAGGGTCGCAAAAAGTCCGTTATCGGTTTTTTGGTCCTCGGAAAGGGAAAAGCGCGGTTTTCCCTTTCCTCACGGATCAATGACTTATATCGACAGTCATTGATCCGGGCGCCCCCCTCGGGGCGCGTTGATGACTTTTTGCGAAGTCATCAAACGTCAAACCATTTTTCTTTTCGGGAGGTTTTTTCATGGACAACAGCAAAACTCTCGTTCTGGTCGTTGCGGCCCTTTTCCTCGGACTGATGGTAGGGATCCTCGGGCCCAAAATGTTCGGCTCCAAACCGGCGGTACAGCAGGTGTCCCAGCAGCAAAGTCCCGCGGCCCAACAGCAGGCTCCCGGGACCGATTACACCCTGCAGATAAACGAACTGAAAAGTCGCCTTCAGATTAACCCCAACGATGTCGCCCTCCTGGTCCAGCTGGGCAACACCTACTTTGACAGCAACATGTATCTTGAATCCATCGAGGCCTATGAAAAAGCCCTGGCCTTAAAGCCAGGGAACCCCAACGTCCTGACTGACCTGGGTGTTATGTACAGAAGGAGCCGGCAGCCGAATGAGGCGATCAAGCGGTTTCGCCTGGCTGCGGCTGCGGATCCGATGCATTTTCAGAGCCGTATGAACCTGGCAGTTGTGCTCCTTTACGATCTCAATGATAGTATCGGGGCCAGGGAAGCTGCCCAAAGCGTGCTTGCGGTTTACCCTCAGGGCCCCAACGCTGATAACGCCCGACAGATTTTAGCGGAGATCGAAGCACGGCAGTAGGTGTGTTTAAAAAAACAGAATCCAGAATCCAGGAGTCAGGAGTCAGTAGGAAAAGCAGGGCGTAGGGCGCAGATGGAAATCAGTGGACTTCAGTTGGCAGACAGCGCCTTAAACAAGGTAAGCGAGTAAAGCGTATGTGAGTACGTGCGTAAAACCTTTCGCATGCACGCTTAACGCACACACGCACACACGGACGCACGAATGGATTTTACATAGGGAGGTAACCCATGGATCGTAAAGAACTGATGCACATGTTCAACAGCCCCAACCGCCTTGGGACTATGAGCACCAGCGACGATGAGGGGAACCTGAACGCAGGTGTCTTCAATTCCCTCAGGATGATAGATGAGCAGACAGCGGTCATGGCTCTTGGTGGGAACCGCTCCCTGGACAACCTGGAGAAACATCCCAAAGCTGTTTTCCTTTTCTTCGAGCCGGATCCGGATCCCCTCCATTGGAAAGGTGCTCGTGTTTACATGGAGGTGGACAAGATAGACCGGGAAGGGCCCCTCTTCGAGCAGCTGGTACAGCAGGTCCGGGATGCGGCCGGTGACCAGGCGGCGGACGGGATAAGGGCCGCGGTGACCTTCAAGATAAGGGATGCGAGGCCCCTTATTGATATGGGGGCTTAAGAGCGAAACTCAGATCTCAGATCTCAAATCTCAAAAGGGGCCGTAAGGCCCTTTTTTATTCTGTCATTCCGGGCTGAAAACGGTATCTAAGTGTCCAGGTGTCCAGGTTAAAACACCGTGCCTGCCCTCCGTAGCCTTGTGCGAAGGTGGGAGCGATTCCGGTTGCTATAAAAGCGATGTTTTTCACCGAGGGGGGAAGATTGAGGAGGGGGTGAAGAGCGACCATCTTAAACCCCGCTTCGCCAGGTGGTTCGAAGAGAATTTTGGCGAGGTCGTAAAATTTAACGATCCACTATGGTAAAGTGAATTGAGGAGGCAGTATGCGAACCAGTAACCCCGCTTTAAACGACAAGGCTTTTTCCCGTGTAACGACTGGGGGCGAGACGATGACGATCTCGGGCGCCGTCAACAAGACCCTCATCCTGCTGGCGCTGGTGGTTTTCGCGGCTGCATACACATGGAGGCTCTTCTATGCGCAAATGGCCACCGCTGGCCCTCAGGCAGCTGCCCAGGCGGTCATGCCGTGGATGATCACCGGGCTCCTCGCCGGTTTTATCGTGGCCATGGTCACCATCTTCAAGAAGACCTGGGCTCCGGCCACTGCCCCTGCCTATGCTATCCTGGAAGGGTTGGCGTTGGGGGGCATCTCCGCCTTTTTCGAGGCCCAGTTCCCGGGGATCGTTATCCAGGCTGTAGCCCTTACCCTCGGCACCCTTTTTGCTCTGCTAATGGCCTACAAATCAGGACTTATCCGGGCTACGGAGAACTTTCGGCTTGGTGTCGTAGCCGCCACCGGGGGTATCTTCATTGTTTACATGATCAGCATGTTTGGCCGGATGATCTTTGGCTGGCAGATGCCCCTTATCCACGATAGCGGTCCCATGGGTATCGCCTTCAGCCTGTTCGTGGTGGTTATTGCGGCATTGAACCTGGTACTGGACTTCGATTTCATCGAGAAGGGACACGGTATGGCCCCGAAGTACATGGAGTGGTTCGCGGCTTTCGGGTTGGTGGTCACCCTGGTGTGGCTCTACCTTGAGATCCTCCGTCTCCTGTCAAAGCTGCGGAGTAAATAAATAGGGTAAAATCGTTGAACCGTGAACCGTGAACCGTGAATCGTGAACCGTGAATCGTGATTGGGTTGTCCACCGTATTTTCATGGGAAGGTGGATGCTCAGTGACTGACCTGCCCTGAGTTCCGCCGATGGCAGGATCCAGGGGTGATTGGTGAAATGGTCGTCCGCGGGGAGATCCTTTTCCGTAGGTCTGGAAATGAAACAGAACAAAAACAAGACTCCCACAGAGATGGTCTGGCACCAGATGTCCCTCCAGGATGTCCTCCTGGCCCTGGATACTGACGGTGAGAACGGACTTGCCTCTGCCGAGGCACTGCGTCGAAGGGAAGTGACAGGCCCTAACCTGCTCATCGAGAAGCGAGGCAGGGGTCTCCTGTCCATCTTCCTGGAACAGATCCGGTCGCTGATGGTCGTTGTGCTTCTGGCAGCCGGCGCCGTTTCCTTGTTTCTCGGGGAGTTTTCCGATGTCGTGGCCATTCTGGCCATCGTCCTGCTCAACGCTGTTCTGGGTGTCAAGGAGGAGTACAAGGCGGAAAAGGCCATCGCCGCCCTGCGCCGCCTGGCTGTGCCCAGGGTCAAGGTCCTGCGGGAAGGCCAGGTGGAGGAGGCAGGCGCCAGGGATCTGGTCCCCGGTGACATCGTTCTTCTCGAGGCCGGCGATATGGTACCGGCGGACTGCCGGCTTCTGTCCTGCGAGACCCTTCGCATTCAGGAATCCTCCCTGACAGGCGAATCAGAGCCGGTGGAAAAGTGGAACAAGGCTCTGGCTGAGCAGGATGCTGTTCCTCTGGGTGACAGGGTGAACATGGCGTTCATGGGAACGCCGGTGGTCCACGGACACGGTAAGGGGGTGGTCACCGGGACAGGTATGAACACCGAAATCGGCCGTGTGGCTGGCATGATCCAGGACCAGGAGGAGGAGGCGACGCCCCTTCAAAAAAGGCTGGACCGGCTGGCAAGAAACCTGGCTTTTGCCGCCCTTGCCCTGGTTCTTCTTGTCGTCCTGCTGGGCCTGGTGCGCGGAGAAGCTCCCAAGCTGTTGTTTTTAACGGCGGTCAGCCTGGCAGTCGCGGTCATGCCGGAGGGCCTGCCTGCGGTAGTGACGATAGCGCTCGCTCTGGGGGCGGAAAGAATGCTCCGCTACAAGGCGCTCATAAGGCGCCTTCCAGCCGTTGAAAGCCTCGGGTCCGTCACTGTCATATGTACCGACAAAACAGGAACGCTCACCGAGAACACAATGACGGTGACGATCCTCGACGCGGCGGGCCGGCGTTTAGACCTTGCTCAGAAGGCGCTTAAAACAGGGCTTCGCACGACCCCAGGTGAAGAGCTGGTCGACCTGTCGGGCTATCCGGCCATGACCCTCCTGCTGGCCGGAGGCGCTCTTTGTAACGATGCTACTTTGAGAGAGCGTCCGGACAAGACGCTGTCGGCCGTTGGAGATCCCACCGAAGGAGCCCTCGTGGTGGCGGCCGCGAGGGCGGGTCTCGGTAAAAGTCAACTGGACCAGCTGATGCCGAGGCTCGAAGAGGTTCCTTTCGACTCTGACCGCAGGCTTATGACAACGGTCCACAGTCTGGACCAAGCCCGTTCAGGAGGGCCCGGCGCTTTGCCTGACGTTCTTAAAGATGCGATATCTGACCAGGACAAGCGTCTTGTCATCACGAAAGGGGCCATCGAAAGCCTTCTTCCGTTGTGTGACCGCATCATGGATTCCAAGGGGCCCGGCACCCTTACCGCGGCCGGTCGGGACACGATCCTGAAAAGCCACGACGAGCTGGCGGGCATGGGGATGCGGATCCTGGGAGTGAGCTTTCGCGGCGACAGCGGCGCGCTGGAACCCGACCAGGGGAGCGGTTATGAAAAGGAGCTGGTTTATGTGGGGATGGTGGGGATACTGGATCCTCCGCGCCCCGAGGCCCTCAAGGCGGTGCAGACCTGCCGGGCAGCCGGTATCCGTACGATCATGATCACGGGGGACCATCCTCTGACCGCCGCCCACATTGCTGGAATACTCGGTATCGGAAACGGTGCCGGGGTCCTTACCGGCGCCCAGATGGACCAGATACCGGCAGACCGCCTGGCCCGGGAGATCGAGGGAACAGATGTCTACGCGAGAGTCTCACCTGCCCACAAACTGAGGATCGTCAAGGCCCTCAGAAGCGGGGGTCATATTGTTGCCATGACCGGGGACGGGGTCAACGATGCCCCTGCTTTAAAGAGTGCGGACGTCGGTGTTGCCATGGGCCTGGTGGGGACGGAGGTGGCCAAGGAGGCGGCGGATATCGTCCTGCAGGACGATAATTTCGCCACCATAGTGCATGCGGTGCGGGAGGGGCGGATAATCTTTGATAATATACGCAAGTTCGTCCTTTTCATTCTTGCCAGCAACTCCGCCGAGATCCTGGTCATGCTGGCGGGGCCCCTGATGGGCATGCCCCTGCCTCTTTATCCCCTCCAGATCCTCTGGGTCAACCTCCTGTCCGACGGTCTGCCCGCGGTGGCCCTGGCTGTGGAGCCGGGTGAAAAGGATGTCATGGAAAGGGCTCCCATCGATCCAAAGGAGGGGATATTCACCAGGGGCATGGTTTTCAGGATCGTCTGGGTGGGGACCCTGCTGGGCGCACTGTGCCTGTTTTCCGGATACCGGTTCTGGTCCATGGATGATCCGGCGTGGAGAACGCTCATCTTCAGCACCCTGACCTTTGGCCAGATGGCCAATGTCCTTGCGGTGCGGACAGGGAAACAGTCCCTTTTCCGGACCGGGATCATGTCCAACCGTCCCTTGCTGGGGGCTGTCCTTTTGACATGCGCACTTCAGGTGGCAGTGATCTACCTGCCTCCCCTGCAATCGGTGTTCAAGACGGTTCCCCTCACGGCTGCCCAGTTTGGAACCTGTTTGTTCCTGAGTTTTCTGCTTTTCTGGGCCATAGAAGGAGAAAAGCTGTTAAGGCGGCTGAGCCAAAGGAAAGTGGCCTCAGCTTCGAACCGGTAAAGGGGAGATGGGAAAAGTTAGCCGGGACACTGTGAAATAATTACGTTTTATTGCACCCGTGCACATGTGTGCTCACAACACTTTGAAAGCTGAGATTGATCCATCCTGACGCGGGTGATTTTGTCTGCTAAACTTTATTTTAGGGTCATCTGGGGGATGACCCAACTTTGTCTGTCCAGTCTTTCCTCGCGATCCATCCCTCTTGGCCCGAATGTCGGTTCGCTCACATCCAGTTGGAGGCAGGGTGTGATCCCTGCCTTTGTTTATGCGGGGTGTTTCCATGTTGTATGAACCGATTTTTAGAAGGTTAAGACAGGCGTGTCCCAGGTGCGCGGAGGGCAGGCTGCAGTGGAGGAGCTGGCGGCACTGGCAGCATATTTCCCAGGAAGGAAGGCGCTTCTGCGTTCTGTATACTCAGCTTTTCCCCCACGGCACTTCCACTCCCATCCTCTCCATTTTCCCGGCCAGTTCCCTTCCCTCCAGGGTGGGTTTGACGTTGTCCCCGTCCTGGACCGTGAACCCGGTTTCGATAAGCAGTTTGTCGGCTTTGTCCATCTGGCCGCTGTTTATGAGGGCCAGGACCGCCACTTCGTCACTGGACAGGCTCACGGACCCGTGACGGTAGTCCATGAACGCCTCCCAGGCCAGCGGAACCCACTTCTGGACGATCTTTTCGCCGATGGTCTCGGCGTATTCCCTTATTTCAAGCTGTGCCTTATGATCCATGCGCAGGTTCAGGAAGTGGAGGAGATTGTGCAGGTCGATCTTCCAGTACGCCTCCGTGTAGGTGGAAAGGGGCAGATCCTTCCTGGCCTGCTCCCTCGCGACCCCCCGTTCGATCCGTTCGTCGTATATTTCCTTTAAGAAGCTCTGGGCCTGGGTTTCGCGCTCAGTGAGGCGCTGGCCGACGTCGGTGTCCATACCGCCCTCACTGCCCTGACGGTTGATCTCGGACTGAAGTCGCCACTGGTCGGGCTGGGTGGTGCGGAACCTGTCGATGGCAAGAGAATATCGGGTAGAGTATTCGTTGACGTTAGCTGTTCTGTGCCTTATCCACTGGCGCCACAGATCCATGGGAACCCGGACGTGGAGCTTCACCTCGCACATCTCAAAGGGGGTCGTGTGGCGGTGCCGCATGAGGTACCGGAGGAGGCCCCGATCGTCGCTCACCGATTTGGTGCCCTTGCCGTAGGAGACCCTGGCGGCCTGCACGATGGAATCGTCGTTACCCATGTAGTCGATGAGGCGCACAAAACCGTCATCCAGAACGGGGAAGGCCTGGCCGAGGATCTCTTCCAGTTCCGGTACCTGGATGCGTTCGAGGCGTTCTGTACCTTTACTCACGGTGGACCTCCTGGGGGGATAAATAATCGAAAGCTCATTCTAATGGAAGTGTGGTTGGAAGGGAAGAGCGTACGAGGGGAAATTTGACACGGAGACACGGAGACGCGGTGACACGGAGGCATGGCGTGGGAGCAAAAGGTTCATGTGTCTAAGTATCCAGGTATCTACGTATCAAAATAACATCCGGAACCTGGAACCCGAGCGAAGTGAGCGAACCTGAGGCGTAGAAGCGTCGAGCGGTTGTGGATTGCGGTATGTCAAACAAATGGGGTCATATGTGTAATAATATCTACAAAAGGTTAACCTTTCTCAAGGCGGATACATGAGGGGAGCGCATGAGATCGCCAGATAGAAAAGCATGGCAACTCCTCGAATTTGTAGCAAGTTACCTTCTACTCCTACTTCTACTTCTACTTCTACTGAACCCCACCCCCTCCTGGCATCTGATTGGGAACCGGCTGAGAAGGGCGCTCCCGGCTTCCATGCCCGGTGCTGGTCCCTGGGCGCGAGTCTCGGCAGGATTGAGGGCTTGACCGGCAGCCTCGCCGAGCTGGCCGGACCGAATGACGGTGTGATCATCCTGGAGCTTACACAGAACGACTACCTGAATCCTTTCACGTCAAGGGAATTCCAGACTCAGGAATGACTTGCTGCAAAGGCGATGAAATTTAATCGTGGAGTACGTCACGCCGCTGGCGTGAAAGGCTTCGGGCGCTGAGGGAAGCCTAAATACAGGGAAAAGCACGGTTCCTGTATGATCGATAAAATATATCTAAACCTCTGGTGCCGCTACCTGTGTCCCTATGGTGCCCTGGTGGGGGTGTTGTCCCTCGCAAGCCCATGGAAAATAAGACGCAGTGAGGAACACTGTATCGAGTGCGGCGCGTGCGCCCGCGGATGCCCATTCCTTCTTCCCGTGGACCGGAAGGAGGTGGTCCGGTCCGTGGAGTGCACCGGGTGCCTGACCTGCGTGAGCAACTGCCCGGCGGATGGCGTCCTTGCCATGACCCTGCCGCTCTTAAGACGCCCTCTTCCGCCCTGGGTTTATCCTGTGTTTGTCCTTGCGGTCTTTTCCATGTGGGTGGGGTGGGGAATGGCTTCAGGACACTGGCAAACCGCTCTGACCATAGCCGACTACAGGACCCTCATTCCCATGGCCTTTGGTTAGGTTATAATGAATAGAAAACAGATGCTATCTCTCAGGAAAGAAGAGGTCAGGACCTGCAGGGGTTCCGTGTTCCTGAGTTTTCACGAAGGGGGTGGTGGGCGTGCCAGGTAAGTGGACAATATCAAGATTGATCACGGTGGTCCTGTTTCTGACAGTTTTTTCCGCAATGGCAGCGGGAGCGGACATCCGGTTTGTGCATAACGGGGACGGTACGGTGACCGACACAAAAACAGGCCTGATGTGGGCCCAGACGGACAACATGGGGCACATTACCTGGCATGATGCCAAGCGCTACTGCGATAACATCATCCTGAGCGAGCACAACAACTGGCGTATGCCCACCGCAGATGAACTGAAGACGCTTTTTGACGGTTCCATGGATAGCTATGAAACGATCTGCGGACACCATATCAAATCCGCACCCCAGGTCGAACTCAGTTGTGGATTTGTTTGGTCCTCAGAGGTTCTCGCTGTCCCGGGGGGATACTCCGTCCAGGCGAAGGCCTTTAACTTCGCCAAAGGTTACTGGTACTCTGCCCGGATGAGCCAATACCGGGGCTACCGCGCGCTCCCGGTGAGAAATATCGAGGAGTAATGGAGAGATCAGTGCGTAGTGCGTTGTGCGTGGAGCGCAAACGCCTGGTGTTATCAAGCTTTTCGCTTTCACACTTTACCTACCTTGCACACCTGGGCACCCGGGAGAATATGATCTGAAAATACAGGCAGCTCCTCTTTTGATAATCTTAACGATCTTCGCCTGCTCCCAGGGGACCGGAGTCCCGGCGCATCCTCAGGAAGTGCTGGGAGTAACCCTTGGCGGTTCGTTGGAAGAGCTGGAAGCGGTCTACAATAAAAATCGGCTGGCCCTCCAGAAGGCTTCAAAAGACAGCTACGTATCGGAGGGTGCGGTCAAGCCCCTGGCAGGCCTGCCTGAAGTTGAAATCAACTACCAGATAGTGTTGGGTGTTCTCCATGTGGTGGAAGTGATCTTCAAGGGGGATGTCTCCGATGAGTTGCAGGCACTCCTTGACGAAAAGTATTCAGTGGATCCGGTCCTGCGTCAGCAGTTGGAGCAAAAGCAGCGTTTCATAGGCACCATCGGAAAGAATGATCATTACTGGCTGCTTCCGGATATGGCCGTTATGGTTATCGTCCAAGGGGGCGAGACCCGATTGGTCTACAGCTTGAAGTAGGGGAACTTCCGTGATCCGTGATCAGTATATTCTGTGTTCTGCGTTCTGGGTTCTGCGTTATACTTTTTTTGCTCAGTCGCCAGGTCGAAAAAATTATTCCACCTTCCACATTCCGTCTCCCACATTCTGATCTTACCAGCCGATATCCCAGTCGAAGAAGTCCGCCGCCGTGTCTCCGGCAGCTCCAGCCTCGTAACCCTTGGCTGCTTCGAAGGCGTCCATGTCGGCGGGCAGAATGACGGTGGTTCGAGGGAGGATATATCGGGCCCGGCGGATCTTCGCCCAGGGAGCCAGGAACCCCAGACTGAAGATTATGACAAGTACGTTGGTAAACCGGATCCAGGCAAGGCTTTTCGCCTCCAGGGAGACTTTGAGGGTAATAGGCCCGATGCGGGTGTTTCCCCACGCGTAATTAAAGGTGCTGGCGTAGATGTACTGCTCCACGAGTAAAAATACCGACCCGAATGCCACGTAGAAAATCAGGCCCACACCGAAAACCCAGGCCTTTACTCCTTGTCCCTCAGCACCGGCCATGCTGATCATCGTGGGAATTAGAATTGCCCCTAGTGTCCCCACGCCGATACCCACCCCGAGTATCATTAAAGATGCCCTGGTGTAGATGCCGTAAATTCGCCTGGCTCCTCCCAGGAAGGTGCTCCCGGTTTTTCCATAGGCCAGGTTTCCGTGAAGGTAGCGTTTCTGGAGGAACACGAAGTAGGGAAAGGAGGCTGCAAATATAAGCCCGCTCAGGATCATTACTCCCGCCAGTATCATGTTGAGGGTGGTGAAGGATTGGGCCTCATCCTGGGCGCTGCCCAGTGCGGGAAGGGCAACAAGGAGACTGAGTGCCGCGGCGATGGGGATGAACGCGTAGGCTTTGTAAGCTTCGACAAGGGTCCCAAGGAAACGGAAATGGACGTTGCGGTACACGGCGGTTTTGGCCTTGAACCGGTGTGCTTTGTACAAGAGGAAGGGGACCAGGCTCCAGGCAACCACGGATATCAGGTAGCCGGTCATGGGCGAGAATTTGCCGGAAATGTTCATCAGGATGAGGGCCCCGCCGATGATAAGGTGCCCCTTGAGGATCGTGCCGGGCCTGGCTGTGTAATCGAAGTGTTGTCCGTCGAGCAAGGTGTTGGAGTAAAAGTAACGCCGCGTCCTCACCTTGGCCCACGCCCCGTAGATTCCGAGAGTCAGGATAGTCAGGGCGATATTGACGATCCAGATCCTGAAGTACTCACCCGCCGACCCGTTGAATTGGAGCGCAAAGCACCTTGGCCCTGGTTTAACTGCAGGTTGAGCTGTCTGCGCTTCCCGGTTTTGTGTGGCGCCCATGGTGATCCCCTGGTCAGGCGATTGTGGATGCAGGGTGAAATCGGGCGGTGAAGTTGGTGCGGTTGTGTCTATGTGAGTTTCAGGGCGATCATCAGGAGAGGAAACGACAGGCGGAGTTGAATATGGATCTGCCGGGGGGGTCTGGACCGGCATCTCCCGGGTTACCGGGCTAGTCTCTCCTGGAGGAGGCCCTGGGGAAAAAACAGGCTCCCCCGCAGAAGGCACAAACTCCACCTTAGCCCCCTGAGTCTGGAGCATTTCCATAAGTTCCCTGGCTTGTGTTTCCTTGATGTCCCGGATGAGGACAAAGGGTTTGGGTTTTGACAGTAGAGCAAGGAGACGGTCAGGCGCCGCCGAGGGCAAGACCTTCTGCAGTATGGTGACCAGCCTGGCCTCACCGTCCGGTCCGGTCACCCCTTTAAGGATCAGGTCCCCTTTTCCAACAGTATCCATTGAACCCCCGTTTCACCTGTTTCGCATGAATGTTTTTAAAGATGCCAAGGTCTGTGTGTGAATATCACATGTCACCGTCCTGTGTGGTCCGATCGGTGTCACAAGAAAAAACCGCCCTCCCGAACTGGTAAGACGGTATCCTATACTAATGCAATCGATATGTTTCTTTGCCCATGCACCATCAAACCCTACAATATTGGAGGGTAGGTGTGCAATAGAAAGCCGGATGCCGTAGGATCGTGGTCCTGGGGAAGAAGGCAAACAGTGCGTGGTGCGTTGAGTCCAGATCAAAGGGGGTTTTTGACAGGATAATTTCTTAACCTTATCCTGTAGATCCTGTCCAAATTTGCTTTCCGATTAAAGGGAACCGCTCCGTCCAGTCCAGGGAGACCCCATATGACCGTTAATAAACCCATATCCGCCAAATTCCCTTTTGAATCAAAATACGTAGAGGTCGAAGGGTCGCGCATCCACTATTTTCAGGAGGATAACCCTCATCTTATTGGGAAAGAGCTGGCAAGGTGGTATGGGGGATAAACAGTGTCCAGGGTCTGGGAAATCCGGAAGGCAGAACACAGAACGCGGAAGTGAAATCTGAGGATCGTATCCTACCCTTTAAAGATGTAATGGAGGTGGTATCAATATGAATACGACAGACCGCTCCAGTGACCATTCCGAAAATCAGTTCGCCGCTGTTTGCGGACTCTTCTGTCCGGCGTGCACTTTATATATTGCCAGCACTGAGGACCCTGAGAGACTTAGGAGCTTGTCCGGCTTGTTCGGGCTGCCCGAGGAGGAGATGAGGTGTCACGGCTGCCGCTCGAATGTGCGGGGGCGGTCTGTCAAAACTGCAAGTTCGTGGCGTGTGTTGCCGAAAAGGGCGTTGAGTTCTGTGCCCAGTGTACTGATTATCCCTGTGAAGAACTGAAGGAGTTTCAGGTAGCAATGCCGCACCGTGCGAACCTGTTCGAAGATGGGGAGCGGATCCGGGAGGCAGGCTTCGGGAAATGGTTCCTTGAAATCCGGGACAAATACACATGTCCACAATTTCACGTTGTCAGCGCTGCCTACAATCTGGCGTGCCGTAAATGCGGGAACGATCCTGGCTCCTCTTTTGCCGATCGCCACAGGGATGCCATCGAGAAACATACTCTGGCGGCGGCCGCCAAGCGGGATACCTGATTATAAGAGATGAAAACCTTCAAAATTTTGATTCTCCCGATTTATGCGTACCTGGTTTTAACAACGGTATTTACAAAAGCCATATTTTTTACCACAGAGCTCACTGAGGTCACTGAGAAAACCGGAAAACAGGAGAAGGCGTGGGTTTGTAAAAGCGTTGTAAAGCCAACTTACCACAGCGCAGCCATCTGAAGGCTGCATCACAGGGTTTCACGGGGAAAGATATTTTTCCCCTTCACCTGCCGAAGGGTGTTCTCAGTATGGTTAATTAAGATTTTAGAATTTGACAGTTACGGGCCTGGTGAAAGCAGGGCTCATTTACAGGTACACATTTACCAGGTGAACTGAAATTGGAAACCTGGAATTCGAACTAAATAAGGAGAACAACATGAAGATCACCCGTCTGGAGGAATGTGAAAAAAACATTGTAACTATGGAAGGGGCGGTAGGCGCCTCACGCCAGGTTCCCATCGGCAAGGCCGACGGGGCGCCCAACTTCTCCGCCAGAGTGTTCACCCTTGAGCCAGGCGGTCACACGCCGCACCACACCCACGAGAGTGAGCACCTTAATTATATTATAAGTGGGAAAGGGGTGGCCATGGAGGGGGAGACCCCCAGGGAGATTTGGAGAGCCTCGTGGATCGGCACCGGGCTACCGTCACCCCCATGTCGTTATCTCCAACGATGTCTTCAACCGCAGCAGACTGGGTACGGTTGTCCTTTGTGCCATCACTTCCAACCTGGCCCGCGCCTCTTCTCCCGGCAACGTTCTTCTCAGGAAGGGGGAGGCTAACCTCCCCAAAGACTCCGTAGTGAACGTGACTCAACTGGTAACCGTGGACAAAAAGAACCTTTCAGAAAGAATAGGCAAGTTGCCGCCGACCCGGTTTGATGAGGTTTTCGCAGGAGTACTGCTGGTCATCGAACCCAGGGAAATGTGAGATAAAATCAGTACCTGGTGGGTATTCAATCTCAGATCGCAGATCTCAAAAACCCGAGATCGCTTCGCATGAATAAGTTCCAATCACCCCCACCTCAATCCTCCCCCCTCAACGTTCCTCAGCCTACTTCGTGTTGAAAAAAATCGCCTTTACAGGCACTGTCCCCCCATGAGTGTATTCGCAGCCAAAGGCGACGCCCGGGACTACATCCTCATGGCGTCGGCCACCTTTTTCGTCTTCCTCTCCCATGCCACCATCACTTTCCTGGCGGTCATCCTGCGGGACCTGGGGGTGGGGGAGGCTGGTATCGGTATCATCCTCTCGGCCCCCCTTGTTCCTATGCTTGCTGGCATGTTCCTTTCCGGGTATCTCATGGAGAGGTTCGGACCCCTGCGGGTGGTAAGGGCAGGTTTTTTCATGATCCTTCTGGCCCACCTGAGTCTTCAGTTCACCGTTAACGATTTCACCGGCGTCTACCTGTCCCGAGCATTTCACGGGCTGGGCTACGGCATTTTTCAACCGGCCGGGATGACCTATGTGATGAGGAAACTGCGCCCGGAAAGAATGGTGCACCCCTTCGGTATCTACGCCAGCATGGTTCTCCTCCCTCACATCGTGGGGCCCTGGCTCATGGAAAACCTGTACGGGTGGATAGGGGTTGGCGATTTGTTTATAATTACCGCTGTTCCCGGTCTTGTCGGGAACCTCATTGTCAGGCTCCCCAGGACAGGAGTTGTACCGGAGGCAAGGCAGGACAACACAGGTTACGGTTCGGTTCTGCGCATGGCCGCCCTGAGGCCGCTCTTTTTGGCCATTCTCATCGTGGGATTGATATATGGCATCGTTCCCACCATGATGGCTCTGTACCTGAAATTATGCGGCATTCCCATGGTGTACTACTTCACGCCCTTCACAATGGCCCTTTTCACCGGCCGGTTCCTGGTCATACGCCTCCTTGAGCAGATGCCCCGCCGAACCCTGGTGACGCTGGGGTTTCTTCTCATGGGGATCTCCCACCTGTGGCTGATCTCCTTCCGGACGCCGTCCGCGGCAGTCCTGGCGGGCATTGTGCTGGGGGTCGGTTACAGTCTGGAGTACCCGTCCCTCAGTGTGTGGATATCCGGCAGGTTCGCCCCGGATGAAAGGGGCAAGCCCGTGGCGTTATTAAACATGGTCTTTCACGCCGGAATTTTCATTACTCCCCTCATCGGCGGATGGGTCATGGAACAGTTCAGCCTGGGGACTTACCTGGGAGGGCTGATCCTTCTGGCCCTTGTGGCGGCTGCGGGTATGGGAATGGGAAAGGGTGAAGAGTGAAATGATGTCGTTTGAGGTTTGAAGCTGGGCCATGGTCCTCCCGGCCAGCAGGCCCTGCCTCCGGGGTCCTGGATCCCGCATCCTCGATCTAACCCCCCAGTAAACTTTTTCCGTGACCAGGTGTCTTACGTGATGTGGGGCATGGATAGGCCATGGGCTTTGTGCCGGAGGTTCCGGTGGATTGAACCGGGGGAAGCGGGGGCGCCGTACTGGAATAAACGCGAACAGTTTTGGATGTCCGGACACGCTTACGGGACTCTCCAGTCCCCTTGGCGCAAGTGTGTGATGGTGATAACCAACTGGGGTGGGGAGGAGTCAAGTGAGCAGGAAAAACTTGATGCAATGGTTGGGTGTGTTGGTGATAATGGTCGTGGCAATGTCGCTGATGCTTCCGGCCACCAGTATTTCGAAGGATCAGATCAAGGAGCAGCTCAAGGACGGTAGCTGCCAGGACTAGCCCGGCCTATTCACGAGGTTCTTTTCCGTTCTGTCTGCGTTGCTGTGTCGTTCCCTTGTGCGGAATACTAAAG
>JARGFZ010000044.1:0-10554 GCA_029210965.1 bacterium
CCGTCTCTTAACGTAACTTACCATCCCAACAAGGTTTTTTTATCCCCAAAATCTCAAAAATAGAATCAATCAAGATTCTGGGGTTTTTCGTTCCGGCAAGGCGACTGTCCAGTGAGCGCGGAGGCATACTTTAGCGATTCCGCACAAGGGAACGACACAGCAACGCAGCCGGAACGGAAAAGAACCTCGTGAATAGTCCGGGCTAGAATGGCATCCCCATCGGGCCTTTCCCTTTCCCGCCCTTTCCGAACCTCTTCATCATCTTCTTCGCCTGGTCGAACTGCTTTAACAGCCGGTTCACATCGGTGACGGTGGTGCCGGAGCCGGCAGAGATGCGTTTTCTTCGGCTGCCGTTGATGATCTTCGGGTGCTGGCGCTCCCTGGGGGTCATGGAATCAATGATGGCGGTGACCTTTACCAGTTCCCGGTCATCCATCTCGGCCGGCATGGCGTTTTTCATCTTTCCGGGCAGGGGCAGCATGGAGAGGATCTCCTGCATGGACCCCATCTCCTTGACCTTTTTCAATTGATCCCGGAAATCCGCCAGGTCGAAATCCCCCTTGCGGGTCTTTTTGACCAGTTTGGCCGCTTCCTTTTCGTCGAAGGTCTTCTCGGCCTTGTCGATGAGGGTCATGATGTCGCCCATCCCGAGGATCCTGGATGCGATCCGTTCCGGGTAAAAGGCTTCCAGACCTTCCATTCCCTCGCCGATCCCCGCGAACTTGATCGGGACTCCGGTTATGTGGCGCATGGACAGGGCCGCGCCTCCCCTGGCGTCGCCGTCAAGCTTTGTGAGGATGATCCCTGTAAGCTTGAGTTTGTTGTGGAAGGATTCGGCCACATGAACTGCGTCCTGGCCCGTCATGGAGTCCGCCACAAGCAGGGTTTCGTGGGGGTGTACCGCTCCCGAGAGGGCTAACGCTTCGGCCATGAGGTCGTCATCCACGTGTAAACGCCCTGCCGTATCGACAATGACAGTGTCGCACCCTGCACGCCCCGCTTCAATAGAAGCCTGACGGTAGACCTCAAGAGAGGTTAAAGATGTGTCGGAATGAAAGACCGGGACCCCCACCTTGCCGGCTACCGAAACCAGCTGGTCCACCGCTGCGGGACGGCTCAGGTCCGCGGGGATGAGGTAGGGCCGGAGTCCCTTTTCCTTAAGGTGAAGAGCCAGCTTGGCGCAGGTGGTAGTTTTGCCGGACCCCTGAAGGCCTACCATGAGAATCCTGGTAGGGGGAACGTCGGCTTTGGCAAGCTCTGCCCGGGAACCGCCTAAAATTCCGGCCAGCTCTCCGTGAACGATCTTGATAACCTGCTGGGCCGGAGTGAGGCTGCCTGATACTTCGTCACCCACCGACCGTTCCCTGGTCCGCGCCAGGAACTCCTTGACCACCTTGAAGTTGACGTCCGCTTCCAGAAGGGCCAGCCTGACCTCCCTCAGTGTGGCATCGATATCCTCTGCCGTGAGGCGCCCTCGGCCTTTTAACTTTTTGAAAACGCTGTCTAGTTTGTCCGCAAGGTTGTTGAACATAGGAAATGCACCTCATAATTAGTGAACCGTGAACCGTAGACTATTTCAAATTACCAAAAAAGATTGTCTCGCGCCTGATCATTTCACTCGCTTCCGTCGTCGCTAAAGCTATGACGGACAAGCAAGACGCCAGGGACGCAAAGAAGATCTGTAATATTTTGTCCTCTGTACCCGGTGGTAAACTAGCCTTTCATCGCGTTTATGGCAACCGTGCTTTCTCCCAGATCCCGGTTTTCTCAGTAACCTCAGTGAACTTCCGTCGTCGCCTTCGGCTATGCTGTGACAAGCTGTGGTGAAAACATCGCTTTTATATCAATCTGGATCGCTTCACATAAATGACTGTTCGCGATGACGGGTGAAGCGGTATCTAGGTATGTAGGTGTCTAGCCCGGACTATTCACGAGGTTCTTTTCCGTTCCGGCGGCGTTGCTGAGTCGTTCGCTTGTGCGGAATACTAAAGTATGCCTCCGCGCTCACTCCACAGTCGCCTTGCCGGAACGAAAAATTCCTCTCCTGACTATGTCCGCTCAACCCCGCCTAATTCATGATGCTTATAGCGCCATTCCCATTTATCTTTAATTGCCACACAGTTAGCTGACATCTTATTTGCATCATGAATAATGCGGGCTAGGTGAAAGATAATAACTACGACGCGGTATGCAAGTGCGACTGGATTCCGGGTCGTTGCCCGGAATGACGGAGTGGGTTCTTTCCGCATTCAGGTTTTACCCTGCGTTCCCTGCGTCCCTGCGAGAGACACATACAGCGGACAAGTTGACCGCACCTGTCGCCTGCGTTCCTTGCGTCCCTGCGAGAGACACATACAGCGGACAAGTTGACCGCACCTGTCGCCTGCGTTCCCTGCGTCCCTGCGAGAGACGCCTTGATTGCTTTCATTGAGGATGTGCCTTCCCCAGGATTTAAGATTTTACCCTGTTAAACCCTGTGGTGCGGCCTGTAATTGGCCGCTCTGAAAAACTCTGCGTAAGGGCTTTTATCGTCTTTATAGCACCCGTGTTTTTTACTTTGGAAAAGATCTAAAATTCACTTTCCACGGTTGTCAAAAACCGGAAATTATGGAATGGTAGCGTGTTTGTCAAGGACAGCTCCCAGAACCGTTAACCATCGTTTCGGGTGCTAAACATCATTATGAAGGAGATTGACAGGTGCAGACGCTTTTTCTCATCATTATAGGTACGGTATTCGTCAACAACTTTGTGCTGGCCCGCTTCCTGGGGTTGTGTCCCTTCATGGGGGTGTCCAAGAGGATCGAGACCGCTACAGGCATGGGGATGGCGGTGGTGTTCGTCATGACCGTCGCCGCATCGGTGACATGGAACATCCAGAACTTCCTCCTCATCCCGTTCCAGCTCGAATACCTCCAGACCATCATGTTCATCCTGGTCATTGCCTCCCTGGTACAGTTTGTGGAGATGTTCGTTCGGAAGGTCAGCCCTGGGCTGTATCAGTCTCTCGGCATTTTTCTGCCCCTCATCACCACGAACTGTGCTGTTCTGGGTGTGGCGCTGCTCACAGTTCAGAAGGGGCTGGGTTTCTTCCACACCCTGGTCTTCGCCTTTGGTTCTTCCCTCGGTTTCACTCTGGCTCTCGTTCTTATGGCGGGTATCAGGGAAACGGGAGAGATGGCCAATGTGCCCAAACCGTTTAAGGGGACGGCCCTTGCCTTTGTCACTGCGGGCCTTCTTTCACTTGCCTTCATGGGCTTTTCCGGAATGGTGAAATAGAGCTATGGTTACAGCAGTCGTAAGTCTTACCGGACTCGGACTTGTCGCCGCTTTCGGCCTCAGTCTCGCATCAAAAAAATTCCACGTTGAAATTGACCCCCGTCTTGAGATTATCGAGGGCATCCTGCCTGGTCTGAACTGCGGGGCCTGTGGTTACGCCGGATGTCCCGGTTTCGCCGTCGGCCTCCTGGCGGGTGAATCGGAGCCCACGGGCTGTGCCCCCGGGGGCGAGGTCGTTATCTCGCAGTTGGCCGAGTTCCTGGGCCTCGACGTGGGGGATGTTGTTAAAAAGATCGCTGTCCTGCAGTGCGGTGGGACCAACGAGAAGGCCGCTATGGATGCACAGTATGAAGGGGTCCAGGACTGCCGCGCAGCCATCCTCATTGGTGGTGGAGGCAAAGCTTGCCGCTACTCCTGCGTGGGATACGGGACCTGTGAGGCGGTTTGTCCCTTCGACGCCATCGTCATGAAGCCAGATGGTCTTCCCATCGTTTATGCCGACAAGTGTACGGCTTGCAACAAGTGCGTCGTGGCCTGTCCCAGGGATGTCCTCGCCCTGGAGCCCCTCAACCACGAGGTGCGGGTCAGCTGCAGCTCCACCGATACCGGTGGACGTGTCAGGAAGGTCTGCCAGGTGGGTTGCACAGGATGCGGGATCTGTGAAAAAGTCTGTCCGGTGGAAGCTGTTAAAGTGGACAACAGCCTGGCCCTCATCAACCCGGACAAGTGCGTGGAGTGCGGGATCTGCGCCGACAACTGCCCTCAGGATACCATCCTCGACGGCATGCTGCCCCGTTCCCCCGTGTTTATCTCTGATGCCTGTAACGGGTGCACCATCTGTGCGAAGGTCTGTCCTTTTGACGCCATCCAGGGTGAGACCAAGGAACTTCACGTAGTGGACCCCGAGCGCTGCACAGGCTGCCAGTTGTGTGTCGAGAGGTGTAATGTGAGTGCTATCAGTGTAGCGAAAAATTGAAGGGTGAAGGAGGAAGGAAGAAGATAATAACGGGATTTACGATAAGAGATCATTGCGATCAGAAGATCAGGAGTATTCAAAGCATTTTATTCATCCTCCCTCCTTCCCTATCCCTCCTTCCGTTGCTAAGGTCTTAACCTATGGATACCATTTTATTTTCAGCCTCCCTCTTTTTCCTGTTCCTGGCCACACTGCACTATCTGCTTTTCCTCGTTTACCGCAATCCGATCGTGCCCAGGGTGGCCCGCTACACCCTCTACCTGACCTTTGCCTCTCAGCTGGGATATTTCCTGTCCAGGTACCTCAAGGGGGGGATGCCCTTCGGGACCAATATGTATGAGTCCCTGGTCTTTTTCTCCTGGTGCCTCGTCACCGCCTACCTGGTCATCACCATTAAATACAAAGTACCCGTTGTGGGCGCTTTCGTTATGCCTATCAATTTAATCCTCATGGTCGCCGCCGCTCTGTTGCCCAACAAGGGGATCGGGGAGATCCCTCCCGCACTTCAGAGCAACTGGCTGCCCATCCACGTGACCCTGAGTTTCATGGGTGACGCCCTGTTCGCCATGGCCTTCGGTTCGGGGGTCATGTACCTGATCCAGGAGCGACAGCTCAAGAGAAAACGCCCCGGAGCATTATATTACAGGCTTCCCAGCCTGGATGTCCTCGACTCCATGAACTACAGGGCCCTCACTGTAGGCTTCCCGTTGCTCACACTCGGCATCATCACCGGTTCAGTGTGGGCGCAGTACGCCTGGGGTTCCTACTGGAGTTGGGATCCCAAGGAAACCTGGTCTCTCATAACCTGGCTCATCTACGCTGCGGTCCTGCACGCCCGGCTGACGGCGGGTTGGCGGGGACGCAAGGCGGCCTGGTTCTCCATCATCGGATTCGCGGCTGTCCTGTTTACCTTCCTCGGCGTCAATCTTCTCCTGAGCGGTCTGCATTCCTATAATTAAAGGGTAACATGGAAATACTCATCGTCGGACTGAGCCACAAGACAGCGCCCCTGGATATAAGGGAGACGGTCTCCTTTTCCGAGAGGAACATGGAGGAGGGTGTGCGCTCGCTCGTGGCCTGCCCCAGCGTAGCCGAGGGCCTCATCGTCTCCACCTGCAACAGGGTGGAGATTTACACCGCCACATCGAAAAAGAAGGTGGAGGAGGCAAAGAGTGAGATTATCGGTTTCCTGGCCGATTTTCACGATGTTCCCAGGGAGAAGCTTGATCCCCATATTTACACCATGTCCGGTGAGGAGTGTGTCGGACACATCTTCCGGGTGGCATCCAGCCTTGATTCCATGGTGGTTGGAGAACCCCAGATCCTGGGCCAGGTCAAGGAAGCTTTCGGATGCGCGGCCAGCGCCCACGCCACCGGCAACATCCTGAACCGGCTTCTTCATAAAGCCTTTTCGGTGGCCAAAAGGGTTCGTTCCGAGACCAGGATCGCCACCTCCGCCGTCTCCATCTCCTTTGCGGCAGTGGAGCTTGCCAAGAAGATCTTCGGTGAACTTACCGGCAAGACGGTTATGCTCATCGGCGCCGGGGAAATGGCGGAACTGGCCGCGCGGCACCTCCTCAGCAACGGTGTCGAACACATCATCGTGGCAAACCGGACCTACGAAAACGCTGTCAAGCTGGCAGAGGAGTTCAAGGGGTCGGCAATTCCCTTCAATGAACTGGCCCAGCAGATGGAACTGGCTGATATCGTCATCAGCTCAACCGGTGCTCCCACCACCATCATCGACAAGAAGATGGTCAAGGATGTCATCAAGCGCAGGCGCAACAAGCCCATGTTCTTCATCGACATCGCTGTTCCGAGAGACATCGATTCGGCGGTGAACGAGGTGGAAAACGTTTACGCCTACGATATCGATGACCTGGAGGGGGTTGTTGAGACCAACATCAAGACCCGCTCCAAGGAGGCGGCCAAAGCCGAGGAGATCGTTGTGGGTGAGGTGGGGCAGTTCCTGGATTGGATGCGATCCAGGGAATCTTTCCCCACAATCGTGGCCTTAAGAGAATGGGCAGAGGAAGTTCGCCGAACCGAACTTGCCAAAACCATGAAACGGATGGAAGGCCTCAGCGAGGTGGATGCCAAAAGGGTGGAGGCCATGACCGAATCCATTTTGAACAAGATCCTCCACCGCCCCATCAGCAGGATGAAGAAAGCGGCTCACAAGGGAGATGAAGGGGAAGTGGTGGGGATGGTGAGGGAGATCTTTGAAATTGAGGACTAGATCGAAAGTCGATGCCGTTAATTTCAAAGATCGATCTCAGATCTCAGATCTCAAATCATGGCCATCGGCTCCACTGCTATTATAGACAGCTGGGGATAGGATATAAGAGGGTTTATTGAGATCGAGTTTGCGTTATTGCTTTAACCTTATAATAAGTTAAATCAAAAATACTGGTTTTGGACTCATTCTGCCTTTTTTGAGATTTGAGATTTGAGATTTGAGATCAGTATTTTATTACGGGAGGTTTTCATTGAGTAATAAAATACATATAGGCACCCGCGGCAGCCAGCTTGCCCTGTGGCAGGCCAACTGGGTCAAGGAACAGCTCATTCGCAAGCATCCGGATCTTATGGTTGAGATCCATACCATAAAGACAATGGGCGACAAGATCCTGGATGTTCCCCTGGCCAAGGTGGGGGGCAAGGGCCTCTTCGTCAAGGAGATCGAGGAAGCTTTGCTGGATAAATCGGTGGACATCGCGGTCCACAGTATGAAGGATGTTCCCACTGAGCTTCCCGACGGCCTGGGCATCGTGGTCATTTCCCCGCGGGAGGATCCCAGGGACGCAGTCCTTGGCCAGAGCAGGGTCCCCATCCTGGAATTGCCACAGGGTGCAAAGATCGGTACGAGCAGCCTTCGCAGGCAGGCCCAGCTCTTCGCCGCCCGCCCCGATTTCGTCATCGAACCCCTTCGCGGTAATATCAATACCCGCCTGAGGAAACTGAAAGAGGGCATGTACGATGCCATCATCCTGGCCATGGCCGGCGTCAAGCGGCTGGGGTGGGAGCATGAGGTGACCGAAGTTATCGATCCCGAGGTCATGCTGCCTGCCATCGGTCAGGGGGCTCTTGGGATCGAAGCGCGCCTTAGTGACGAGCCCACTTTAGAGCGGATAGCCTTTTTGAACGATGATGTTACCGCGACCTGCGTTGCTGCTGAAAGGGCCTTCCTGCACCGGCTGGAAGGTGGCTGCCAGGTTCCCATCGCTGCCTACGCTGTCCGGGTGGGGGATGAAGTCCTGCTCACCGGTCTTGTGGGAAGCGTAGACGGCAAGAAGATCATCAAGGAATCGGCTCAGGGTCCGGCTGCGGAGGCGGCTCTCCTGGGCAATGGCCTGGCTACCCGCATCCTCGAAGCTGGCGGACGGGAGATCCTGGAAGAGGTGTATTGTAGGGAAATAAGCTAGCCCGCATTATTCATGATGGTGATGAGATGTGAGCTAACTGTGTGGCAAATATGGATAAATGGGAATGGCACGATAAACATCATGAATTATGCGGGGTTGTCCGGACATAGTCACGAGAGGAGTTTTTCGTTCCGGCAAGGCGACTGTCCAGTGAGCGCGGAGGCATACTTTAGTATTCCGCACAAGGGAACGACACAGCAACGCCGCCAGAACGGAAAAGAACCTCGTGAATAGGCCGGGCTAGAAGATCAGGGTCTAGGATCTGGGATCTAGGGTCTGGAAAAGGCAGTGCGTGGTGCGGAAGAACTGAAGCCAGTACCCAGGAGCCAGGAGTCAGGAGAAGTGCAGAATCTTTAACCGCAAAGGACGCAAAGTTTCGCGAAGTAAAAACAGGAAAGAGGAAAATACCCCAGTCTGTCATTGCGAGCATCAAATAGGCCACTTCCTAATTCTTCCTCCCCCTGTTGAGGGGGGAGGACCGAGGTGGGGGTGATTGAGGAAATCGAATCTGTCGAGGGCGACGCGGCAATCTCGGTTTAAAACAGAATGCAGGACGCAGCACCCAGCACGCAGAATAAGGTCAAAAGCCTTGACGCAGAGTTTCACAGAGCGGCCAATAAAAGGCCGCACCGCAAGGTTTCGCAGTATGATTAACAACAAACTCAATTTTGATTCAGGGTTTTAACTGCGGCCCTCTGCGTTAAAAGCTTTTATCGGTTTAAGTGTTTCAACATCAGGGGGTCGGAACTGAGCATTTTATGATAGAGCGAAGCGATGATCAGCCATTGGCAGGCATAAGCGTCCTGATCACGAGGGCCCGGGAGCAGTCGGCCGGGCTTTTGAAGGATCTCACCGCTAGGGGCGCTGTTGTTGCGGTGATCCCCGCAGTATCCATCTCACCCCTGCCGGAGCCGGAGGGTTTGGCCAGGGCTATGGCTCGGGTTGATAGTTACGACAATATCGTCTTCACGTCCTCTAACGGAGTGGCTTGTACACTCCAGCTGTTAGAACGTGAGGGTATAAAGCCCAAGGATCTTCCTCCTGCCCTGTGTGTGGGGGAAAAGACAGCAGGGGTCTGGAAGGGTGCAGGAGGAAGGGTAGGGGGTGTGCCGGAAAAGTACACGGCCGAGGCTCTTCTGGACTCTCTCGAAGAGGATCTTTCAGGCCGTTCCTTCCTCATTATGCGTCCCGAGGTGGTCAAGACCGATCTGGGAAAGGAAATGAGCCTGCGAGGGGCCGCGGTGGAGGAGGTCGTTATTTACCGAACAGTTGCTCCGGAAGAGGGGACTCAAGAGCTCCGGGAGCTGTTGGGAGAGGGAGGGCCGGACGTTGTTCTGTTTGCCAGCCCGTCGGCTGTGGAAGGAATCGTTAAAATGGCAGGAGCCGGGAGCCAGGAGCCAGGAGCCAGTATTCTAGACATGCCCGTAGTGTGTATCGGGCCGACAACGGCAAAGGCGGCAGAGGAGGCCGGGTTTACGGAGATATATTTCCCGGATGAACATACCGCTGAAGGAATGGTGAGCGAACTGATGGTGATTGCGGGAGCGCTGAAAAAGCACGCAGCACGCAGAATAAGATCAAGAGCAAAGCTGTTAGAATGTAGAACGTAGAAAAAAGCTTGAAACCTGAAACTTGATGGACTCGCAAAAAAGTCCATCAATGCGCCCCGCGCGGGGCGCCCAAATCAATTACTCGCACTGTAAGTCATTGATTTATAAGGAAAGGGAAAACGACGCTTTTCCCTTTCCGTGGAGCGAAAAGTCCCGATTGGACTTTTTGCGACTTTATCAAACTTGGATCTTGAAACTGAAACCGGAGGTTTCCATGTACTATCCCATATACAGGGGGCGCAGGACACGCCGTACCGAGACTTTGCGCCGCATGGTCAGGGAGACACGGCTTTCCCCGGACAACTTCATCTACCCTCTCTTCGTTGTTCACGGCGAAGGTGTTCGGAAAGAAATAGGAGCCATGCCGGGGGTGTTTCAACTCTCGGTGGACGAGATCGTAAAGGAGTGCCGGGAGTGCTGGGATCTGGGTATCCCTTCCGTCATTCTTTTCGGGATCCCGGCCCAAAAGGACGAGACTGGTTCCGAGGGCTGGGACCCGGAAGGCACGGTGCAGAAGGCCGTCCGGGCCATCAAGCGTGAGGTCCCGGAGATGGTGGTGACTACCGATGTGTGTCTCTGCGAGTACACCAGCCACGGGCACTGCGGTGTCATCAAAGGGGATGAGGTCCAAAACGATCCTACCCTGGAGCTGCTGGCAAAGGTTGCCCTTTCCCACGCCGAGGCCGGGGCGGATATCGTGGGTCCCTCCGACATGATGGATGGCCGCATTGGGGCTGTCCGGGAGGCTCTCGACGAGGAGGGGTACGAGCAGGTCATCGTCATGTCCTACGCGGTAAAGTACGCGTCGGCCTTCTACGGCCCCTTTCGGGAGGCCGCCGAGTCAACACCCCAGTTCGGTGACAGGCGCGCCTACCAGATGGATCCTCCCAACGCCGTTGAGGCCCTGAGGGAGGCGGCCCTCGATATTGAAGAAGGTGCTGACATTATCATGGTCAAACCGGCCCTTCCCTACCTTGACATCATTGCGGCCTTAAGGGACCGCTACGACATGCCTCTTGCTGCCTACAACGTCAGCGGCGAGTACTCCATGGTGAAGGCTGGAGGCAAGCTGGGCATGATCAACGCCGAGGGGGTCATGATGGAATCATTGATCTCTATCCGCAGGGCAGGCGCCAGCATGATCCTGACCTACTTCGCTAAAGAGGCTGCCCGGTTATTATAAGTATCGCGAAAGTTCTTGCGGAACTTTGACAGGGTCGCAAAAAGTCCGTTATCGGCTTTTTGCTCCCCGGAAAGTGAAAAGTGT
>JARGFZ010000044.1:10652-21527 GCA_029210965.1 bacterium
GTCATTTTCACTTTCCTCACGGATCAATGACTTATATCGACAGTCATTGACCCGGGCGCCCCCCTCGGGGCGCGTTGATGACTTTTTGCCAAGTCATCGTCTATTGACAGGGTCGCAAAAAGTCCGTTATCGGCTTTTTGCTCCCCGGAAAGTGAAAAGTGTCATTTTCACTTTCCTCACGGATCAATGACTTATATCGACAGTCATTGACCCGGGCGCCCCCCTCGGGGCGCGTTGACAGGGTCGCAAAAAGTCCGTTATTGGCTTTTTGCTCCACTATATGGATAGATCAAAGCGGAGCAAGGGACAGATCATGGGGCGGATAATGGCTATTGACTGGGGTGAGCGCCGGATAGGGGTGGCCCTTTCCGATGAGAGCCGTACCATCGCCTCTCCCCACAGCGTTATCCAAAGGAAACAATCTCAGGGAAAGCAATCCCTGGACCGGGATCTCAATGATATCGTTCAGATCATTGCGGATAATGAAGTGGAATTTGTCATCTTCGGGCTGCCCATGCGCCTGGATGGAAGCATGGGTCCTGCGGCCATTGGGGTTCTGGAGGTCATCGAAAAATTGCGCCCGAAGGTATCGGTGAGGGTAGATACCTGGGACGAGAGGCTCTCCACCGTGGCAGCCGAAAGGGCTCTCCTTGAAGGGGACGTTTCCCGGAAAAAGCGAAAGAAAATCATAGATCAGGTGGCCGCCGCTCTTTTCCTGCAGTCCTTTCTTGATAGTGGAATTTATAAAGGCTAGTAATCAGCACGCAGCACGCAGAACGCAGAATGTAATACCCGCAACCCCGGAATCCGGAATACGGAATCAGGATGCATCCTTAGGCGGGACTCAGGGTTCGAACAGGATAAATAACTATGCTAATTGGTAAACTGAAAAGAAACCGCTCGATCGTCCCCGCTATCATCCTCGTGATGTTAGTCATTGCGGGTTCGGTCCTTGTCGGGGTATGGAACTTCTGGAACGCTCCCGCCGAAGATCCGGGCAGCGAGATCCTCATCACGATTCCCGGCGGGTCCTCCTTTGTCTCCGCTTCACAGCTTCTTGTGGACGCAGGGGTCATCAGGTCTCTTAAATTTTTTGTCCTGATGGGCAAGGTCAAGGGTCTTTCCAACAGCATCCAGGCCGGGGAGCTGATGTTTGACACCGGTATGACCCCCAGCCAGGTCCTGGATGTACTGGCGCGGGGTAAGGCGGTTTCCTACCATGTGACCATTCCCGAGGGGTATAACATCCAGATGGTGGCTTCCCTGCTGGCGGAAAAGGGTCTGGGGGATGCGGACCGCATTGTTGCGCTTGCACATGACCCGGAGTTTTCCCGGGGGTTGGGAGTCCCGGCGGACAGCCTTGAAGGGTTCCTGTTCCCCGACACATATTCATGGCCCAAGGGGTTGTCGGAAAAGGATATCCTTGGCCGGATGGTTGCCAAATACAATAGCGTCTTCACCGATGCCATGAGGGCAAGAGCCCGGGAGATGGGCATGACGGAGCTGGAGGTGGTTACTTTAGCTTCTATTATCGAGAAAGAGACCGGTGCGCCCGAAGAGAGGGAACAGGTTTCGGCGGTGTTCCACAACCGCCTGAAAAAGGGGTACAGGCTGCAGACCGACCCCACGGTCATCTACGGTATCGAGAATTTTAACGGTAACCTGACGAAGAAGGACCTTCGGACGGATCACCCCTACAATACCTACACCCGCAGCGGACTGCCGGTGGCCCCCATCGCCAACCCGGGGAAGGCCTCCCTGATGGCAGCCCTGTCCCCGGCCAAGGTCAGCTACCTCTATTTTGTAGCCAGGGGAGATGGGACCCACGTCTTTTCAAACAACCTGGTGGAGCACAACAAGGCTGTTGCCATCTACCAACTCGGGGAGGCCCCCAGATGACCCTCGACCCGTCACTGCTTGAAAAAGTGATCTTCTTACTTCTGTCTTCGGGAGGGGAGTTCGCAGATCTTTATTACCAGGACATGACGGCCAGGCAGGTGGAGGCTGAGTCCGGTCAGATCGAGCGTATTTCTACTATTCGGGAAAAGGGAGTGGGTCTGAGGCTGATTCGCCAGGGAGTGACTCACTTTGCCACAACGGTGGATCTTGCTCCCGACGCTCTGCTTACGTTGGCGTCTGCCCTCGCCTCTGGCGCCGGGATGGCTGGTAAAGGGCAAAAGGGAGAAAAAAGGAAAATCCACCTAACCGAGCTCCCGGCGGGACCCCTCCCCTTTGGCGAGGATCCCGCCGGGATCCCCCTTCAGGAGAAGGGGAAGCTGGTCATGGGAGCTCTGAGCGCACTGAAGGGGTTTGACAGCCGCCTCACCCAGACCAAAGCGATCTACAGGGATTCCTCCCAATCCATCCTCATCGCCAACAGTGACGGTGTCCTCGCCCGGGACTCCCGGTCCTACGGCGTCTTCCTGGTTCAGGTGGTGGTATCTGACGGCAGCCACATGCAGGTGGGGTACGAGCCCGTAGGGGGGATCGGGGGCTACAGCGTGTTCAGGGAAATGGATCCGGCCGAAGTTGCCATGACAGCCGCCAGGAGGGCCTTGACCATTCTGGAGGCACCGGAAGCCCCTGCCGGAAAGATGCCCGTGGTTCTTTCTTCCAAGGCTGGGGGCACAATGGTTCACGAAGCGGTAGGACACGGGCTGGAGGCGGATCTTACCGGACAGCACCTGTCGGTGTACGTCGGGAAGCTGGGCCAGCAGGTGGCTTCGCCCATCGTAACGGTAGTGGACGACCCCACACTGCCCGGCAGACGCGGATCCTATAATATCGACGACGAAGGTGTGCCCGCTGAAAAAACGGTGCTGGTGGACAAAGGGATCCTCAAGGCCTATATGAGCGATAAGCAGAGTGTGCTGAGAGACGGTATCCCCGCCACGGGGAACGGACGCCGGCAGTCCTTCAGGCACTGGCCTATCCCCCGCATGTCCAACACCATCATAGAGCCTGGCAAAGATGATCCGGATGAGATCATCCGTTCCGTGGACCGGGGCCTGCTGGTGCTCAAGATGGGTGGCGGCCAGGTCAACACGGTGACCGGGGACTTTGTCTTCGAGGTGAGCGAAGGTTATATGATCAACGGCGGCGAGGTGGAGGGGCCCGTGCGCGGCGCCACCCTTGCCGGTAACGGGCCGGAAGTGTTAAAAAGCATGGATATGGTTGGAACCGACCTGGGTTTCGGCCTCGGGACCTGCGGCAAGGACGGGCAGGGTGTTCCGGTGGGGGACGCTCAGCCGACGCTCAGGATACCCGAGATCGTAGTGGGCGGCCGGGATGCTGAAGGGAACAGTTGATGGCGATAGGTATCAAACGCAAGGCTAAAACACCCAAAGATGCACAGCCTCAGGGTAAGGGAAAAGGGCCGAAAATACGGATCCTCTACCAGTTCCTTTTCGTCACCCTGGCGGTCTCCATTCTCCCTCTCTTCATGGCCTCCTACAAGCTCATGGGGATCAACAGGGCTTTTCTGGAAGATGAGCTCCTTTCCCTGCACAGCCAGCTGGCCAACTCCACGGCGGAGGAGATCTCCACCGCCATGTCCAACATCCTTGGCAACCTGGAGCTGGTGGCCAAGGCCCAGGGCGGCACCAGTCCCCTGAAACAGGAAGAACGGGAGCGTTCCCTCATCTTCTACCTGGACCAGTACCCCGAGATCATCCGTCTCACCCAGTACTCCACCGGCGGCCGGAAACTCGCCATGGTTTTCAGGGTAGGGCAGTCCAAGATCCCGCCCCTGGGTGAGGAGATCCTGACGGCCGCTGTTACCGAGGCCGCAGGGGGAAAGACCTACCTCAGCCGGCCCGTGGTTCTGGCAGGACAGCAGGTTCCTGTATTGGCCGTGTCCATGCCGGTTTACGGTCCTTCCGGAGGCATCCAGTCGGTGCTCCTGGGGGAGATCAGCCTCCAGAAGGTGCAGCAGACCATAGAAAGGATCAACATCCGCCGCCAGGGCAACGCCTACGTTGTTAACCGCAGCGGGCTCCTCATCGCTCACCAGGATCTGGAAAGGGTGAGCCGGTCCGAGGACATGAGTTCGGTGGAGATCGTAGGCAAGTACCTCCTCGCGGGCCTGAGCGCCGGGACCATCCCCTTCAGGGACAAGATGGGGGAGGACATGGTGGGTTCCTACGCAAACATCGGCAACCTGGGCTGGGGTGTGGTGGTTCAGGAACCGCGGGCCGACGCCTACAAGATCATCAAGGACATGACCTTCCAGACGCTCATCTGGGCCCTCGTTGCGGTTATTCTGGCCATCGTCGCCAGCACCGTCCTCGCCATCCGGCTGGCCAAACCTATCGGTATCCTTGCCGGCAAGGCCATGTCTCTTGCAACTGGTAACTTTGGCGAGCGGGTGGATATCACCTCACGGAACGAACTGGGTCAACTGGCCCAGAGTTTTAATCACATGGCAGCACAGCTGGAAAGGCACGACCAGAACCTGCGTGAAATGTTCATCGACACCACCAAGGCTCTGGCCGCCGCCATTGACGCCAAAGATCCCTACACCCGAGGCCATTCCCAGAGAGTCGCCCAGATCAGCCTGGAGCTCGCCAAGGAGATGGGCCAGTCCCCCTCCGAGCAGCAGAAGGTCAACATTGCCGCCCTGCTCCACGACGTTGGCAAGATCGGCATCGAGGACCACATACTGAAGAAACCCTCCCAGCTCACTGACGAGGAGTACGGGGTCATCAAGCAGCATCCCCGGTGGGGCGCCATGATCATGGGGCACATCACCCAGCTCAAGGATGTGGTACCGGCCATCCAGCACCACCACGAGCGGCTGGACGGATCGGGATACCCCGAGGGGTTAGCCGGCGAACAGATACCTTTGCTTGCGCGCATCATCGCCGTGGCCGACACCTTCGATGCCATGACCACGGACCGCCTCTACCAGAAGGCGATGGAGCCCCAGTTCGTCGTGAGCAAACTGCACGAGTGGAAGGGGTCCCGGTACGATCCCAGGGTTGTGGATGCCATGACCCGGATCTACTCCAGGATCGTTAACTCCGGAGCCTGACCAGATGGCCAAATCACCCGGACAGAAAAAGGAACGGTTCAATTGGAAGACCGTGGTCATTCCCTTTTCAACCCTCCAGTTCTGGATCAACTTCTTTATCGTGATGGCGATGATCAGCGCCGTGTTCATAGGGGTCTACTATCAGTTCCTCAGTCCCAAGGCCCAGGCCCGCCGGACCATCGCAGAGGCGGAAAAGGGGTTCGAGCAGGCCATCGTTATGGGGGTCAAGGAGCTGGCTTTCGAGGATTACCGGAACATCCAGGACAACCTGTTCGGGGCTCACAAAAACTACGACGACCGCAAGTATACCGAAGCCCTCATTCTGGCGGAGCAGACCCAGGCCAGTCTGGAAAAAGCCTACGAGATCCTCAAGGGTGAGGACTTCTTCCGCAGGGAACGGGCCGCTACCTTCACTGATCTGAAAGGCAATGTGGAGATCCAGCCGGCGGGGTCCATGACATGGGAACATGCCAAAAAGGGGATGAAGCTCACAAAGGGGGACCGGGTCCGGACCAGGTCCGGATCCAAATGTGTGGTCCAGTTCGATGACGGCTCCCAGTTGACCGTAAAGTCCGACTCACTGGTCCATATCGACGAGTTGAGCGAGGATGTGAGAACCCGGCAGAAGAACTCGGCCATCAAGCTCCTTGTGTCGGACGTGGAGGCGAGCATTCTGAGGCCTACGGCCAAAGGGTCGCGGTTCCTCATCGAGACACCCGGTTCCGTCGTCCAGATCAACAAGGCGCGGATGAACATCAGCGTCAACAAGGACAACCAGACCGAGTACAAACTCCTTTCAGGCGATGTGTCGGTAAACGCCGGCGGAAAGAACGTGAAGCTCGCTGCCAACGAGGTGCTGCGTCTTGCCCAGGAGGGCAAGGTGGTTTCCAGGGGCAGGCTCCTCGGTGTTCCCTCACCCCAGGCACCGGTTAACCTTGACTGGCGCGTAAGCGCCCGGGAAAAGGTCCCTGTCAACTTTGTGTGGGAAAGCGTCAAGGGGGCCGCAAGCTACCACCTCATGGTGGCTCATGACCGGTACTTTTCGAACCTCCTTTACGATAATGCCAAGATTAGGGGTACCGGGACCCAGGTTGATAACATGGAGGCCGGGGTCTACTACTGGCGTGTTTCCTCGGTAGACGGCAAAGGGCGTGAAAGCCTTTCTTCACCATTTTCGGTATTCAGGCTGGTTCATGATCAGACGCCGCCCCTTTTGACCATGAGCGACCCAATCGTTCTTACTCAAGGGACCATGAGCAAGGTTTTCCTCACCGGGGCGGTGGAACCGGGCAGCCGGCTCACTATTAACGGCAGCCAGACGCCGCTTGCTCCGGACGGCTCATTCCGTATCTTTACCAGCCTCGGGAGTAACGTGGGCAGCCTTTCCATAAGGGCAGTGGACTCGGCCGGCAATGTGCTGTCGCGGGTGAGAGAACTGCGATGAAAATCCAGGGAAGGTGGAAGGTGGAAGGAGGCAGGTGGAAGAAGGCCATTGGACCCCACGATAAATCTCCCTTCGACCGGACTCAGGGCAGGCGGGGCAGGCTTATAGCAGTGTGCCTTATCGTGCTCCTTGTTGCCGTTGCGGCGTCGGGGTGCAAGAGCAAGGCTACCAAGTTTATTCTCGCCCAGAGAATTAATGGCGTGGGCATCGCCCTGTATACCAGGGGCAGCGTGAGCGAGGCGCTGGAAAGGTTCCAGAAGGCTGCCGAGTACGCTCCTGATTTTGCTTTCGTCAGGAACAATTCCGGGGTGGGGTACTACCACCTGGGGCAAATGGAGCTTGCGGTGGCAGAGTTTCGCCGCGGGGTGGAGTTGAGCCAGGACACGGCTGAGATCCACGGAAATTTAGGCGTGGCTCTTATGGTTCTGGAGAACAACTCCGAAGCGGAGAAGGAACTGCTGGAAGCCATCCGGTTGAAACCTGACTATGCCCTTGCCTGGAGCAACCTGGGAGTCCTGAGGTATAAGACCGGCAGGGTGAAGCTTGCCGTGACAACCTACCGCAAAGCCCTTGCCCTTAACGAAAACTTCGATCGGCTGCACCACAACCTGGGCGAGGCCCTCATGTCACAGGGTAACTACAAAGAGGCCATCAAGCATTACAACCGGGCTTTGGAGCTGAACCCGGACAATACCAGGACTTTTAACAACCTTGCCTGGGCTTTCGCCCAGAGGGGTGAGAATATCGACGATGCTCTGGCATTGTCTAACGCCGCTTTAGAGCAGAACCAGTCCAACGGTTTTTACTACGATACTCTGGGGTGGATCTACTTCAAGCAGGGTATGTTTGACGAGGCCAACCAGGCCCTCGTTAAAGCTATCGAATTTTCACCGGGAATTCCGGAAATACACTTCCATATGGGAGAGACCTTGCGATGGCAGGGGAAGTATCGGGAGGCGACTGTGGAATATGGCAAGGTGTTGGGGCTTGAGCCGTATGGCAAATGGGCGGATAAGGCTCAGAAAGCCATCTGGTCCATAAAAGGCTTGTAAGGGGGGCGGCGCGCTGGAACAGGCAATCTGCTGCGTTTTCGCCCGCTCGGAAACCCCATCCCGCCATTGGCGGGACTCAGGGCAGGCGGGGACGCGGAGAAACGGGTATAAATCACGGTGTCATTGCGAGGAGCATGGGGTTAGTGAGGGCGACGCGGCAATCTCAAATTACCATAAAAGCGATAAAAGCTTTAACGCAGAGGACACAGGACGGCCATTTGCAAGTGATCGGGGTCAGGGCGGGAATCTGGCAATACCCTTGATCACAGCAAATTAATTGTGAATATCCATCTTCGCCAGGTCAGGGGTTACCTTGATACTTAGACGTAGATACCGCTCTTCCTCCTGCGTTTTGCATTCTGCGTTCTACATTCTGCCTGTCGGGCACCCCTTGGGGCCGGGTAAGGCACGTATGTGCGTACATGCGTATGTGGGTGAAGGAGTAAGATCTTTTCGCAACTACGCGCAAACGCTCTATCCACCCACGATGCCTTTTCCCGCGAACCCCTTGAAACTTCCCTGCTTCATCCGTTAATATGATCCTTGGGTCAATAGGCGGGAAACATCATTACAATAAAACTCGGACCGTCCCCAGGGCGGTTTTTTGTGTTGGGAGGTATTTATGAAACGGTGGGTTATTCTATTAGTGCTGATTTTACCGCTCCTTCTGGTTGCCTGCGGTGGCAGTGGGGGGAGTGGTCCTCCACCCGTATTCACCTATTACAGCAGCGACACCCCCCAGATGATCCCGGACGAGGACTTTATCCGTTCGGATATACTGGTCACAGGAGGACCGTCTTATATCTCCCAAGTTGAGGTGACAGTGGCCATCTTCCATCCCTCGGTTTCCGACCTGGTGCTGGTCCTTGAGTCACCTACGTCGGGGAGCTGGATCTACCTGACCCAAAATGACAGTGCCGGGGAGCATTTCTGGTACACCACCTTTACCGAGGATGCCTTAACCTGGATCCGAAATACCAACAGCTCGGACGATCCCAGGACAGGGTATTACCTGCCCGCAGAACGTTTGGACTGGTTTATCGGTGAGAACGCCAACGGTGTCTGGACCCTGGATGTGGAAGACAACGTGGCCCAGGACGAGGGGTGCCTCATCGAGTGGAGTATCGACATTCAGTGACCCGACCCCATGGTTGTTTATAAACAATTTTGGAGGTTTGAAATGACAAAAATATCCGCTCTCGACTACTTCAAAGCCAAACTGGGAGAATCATTGGGGTCAGGCCGGGAAGGGAAAAAGGCCAAAGGCAACCTTGGGGTCAGAGCTTCCTGCTTCGCCATCCAGCTCCGCTAAAGCTATGGTGGACAAGAGGCTTCGGCGGACAAGCAGATTCTCTGGTTTTTGGAAGGATAAAGGCTGAAGGATAATGGGGAAAGGATGTTGGCGCTTACTTTAACCTTTCTCCTTTAACCTTTCCACTTCTTCTCTTACCCTTGAAACTGCCCTGCTTCAACCGTTAGTATGACCATTCCAAATATCCTAAAGGAAGAATGCACCTTCACGATCGTGCATGAGAACGGTTCTGTGTCGGTGGATTCCCCCAGGATAACCGGACCTGCTACCGGAAGCGCCTCTGTGAGTGATGGAGTTTACACGCTGGAAGTGGCCGACTGCGAAGTGGTCAGCTGTTCTCACGCGCTCGGGATTTATGAGAGGTAGGCGAGCTGATTGGTGCTAACCGTGGGGTCGTGTCAACCCTTCGTTAAACCAGGGTTGCATGCCCACCTTCTTCCCTTTTTCTGAAAGCATACCAAGGAGCTTAATGCCTCACTCCGCAATCGGGAGGATGGGGAAGGAATGTTTCGCAGGCCTCGGGTCGGTGTCCCTGACCTAAATGATATACGGCACACCAGTATTTTTCCGTTTCCGGGCAGAAATAGAGCAAGGTGCAGATCCTGAGCCTTATTTCGTTGTGGAACCAGCCTGCGTACCAACTCTCATCAGCGCTGGGACGGGCAACCTCCCTGAAAAAAAGTCCAGTCAGGGTCCTTGATGACATCCAGAATCGATACCTTTCCTGATCAGTGAGCCCGGTATTCAGGGTGCTGCAGCAGGTTCCGCATCGCAGGCAGCCGCCCTCAATCCCGATTGCCTCCGGGACCAGTCTGCCCAGTTCCACAAAGTACGATACGGCCCGGTAAGCGTCGAACAGGGCCAAGAGGGGTTTGGGCGAACCGGGAGTGTAATTCCTGCGGACCCATTTCCATGATATCCACGGGGAATGGGGAATGCCCCTTAACTCGCGGGTAAGTGCCGAACGGTAATCCCCGATAGAGCCTGTGATCGCAACTCACCTCCAACTACTATTTTACACGAAATGTGGCATTTCCAACAATTCTTGTCGGTAACATCACAATTCAACCTAATTTCCCCATTTTCAAGCAATGCTCGCTCTTCCCATACGTCAGACCGCTTACTTCACAGGAAGGTCAGATAAACCCCAACAAAAACAAGCAGGAGTGCACCGAACCACCAGCCTCTCGAGGGTTCTTTTTCCCAGCCCAGGGGTTCCTTTTCTTTCACCTTTACGGTCCTGAGGAAGGTTAACCCGAAAACGCACCTGCGGCACACGGGTGCCCCCTGCTTCCAGTTAGGCACCATCCCTGTGATGGGGTCACCGCATTTACAACATATGAGATTGAGGGACGAGCGAGCCAAGGTTCATCCTTTCCAGAGCCCTGAAATGGAATTTGTTGTCAGTTTAAGCATAGCGATATTAATATAAAATATAACAAAAATATAAAATTAGTCAATCCGCTTTTACCTCATGCCGTAGGGCGCTAAGAACAGCCTGAAGCCCATCCACCATGGCGTCCAACTTTTTTCTGCATTATTGATTTTTTCAATGTAACGGGACTGGGAATCTCCTACATAGGAGGGGAGGACTGGCCGGAGCAGATCACTCTCGAGTATGCCCTGCCTTCCGAATCAGACCGCAAGGGGCAGGTCAGGCTGGATCAATATTTGATAGAGTCGCAAAAAGTCCAATCCGGGACTTTTCGCTCCACGGAAAGGGAAAAGCGTCGTTTTCTCTTTCCTTACAAATCAATTACTTACGGAGAGAGTCATTGATTTGGGCGCCCCGCGCGGGGCGCATTGATGACTTTTTGCGAAGTCATCAATATTTAAAAACCAAAATTTAAAATAATCCGAGATCCAAAGTCCAATAACAGCAAAATTCACCGCCAAGTACTCCAAGTTTCGCAAAATTAGAGCACTGGAGCTAAACTATGGAAGTGCTGTCATTCTCATTTAATGCTCATTCGTAATTCTGCGGGCGTAAGCCCGTAGATGGAAGTGCCCGCTGTCTTCGGTTAGAATACGTGGA
>JARGFZ010000045.1 GCA_029210965.1 bacterium
TAAGCAAGATCATCTGCAAAACCAAGTGACAATGTCATAAATTGCTAAATTCCCGCCCTGACCCCCAGAATCCCAGAATCCTGACCCCCAGAATCCCCCTCCACTAGATCCAGGTCCATCGACTGGTACTTGTTGTTGCTGTAGATCGAGACGCATGAACCTCCGGTCAGGACCACCCGGATGCCCTTGTTTTCCAGGTGGTTTTTTCCTGGCCCCAGGAACTGGACAAAAATAGCCCCGCCGGCGGTATCGCCGGCGGGGCTATTGTGATCCAAGCACTGAGGCTTATGCACTCTGGATGTTTGATGCCTGGCACCCTTTGGGGTCAGAGCTCAGATTCTCAGGTTTAAAATCATAATATGAGAACCTAAGCTCTGACTCCAATTACACCAATCACAGGTTGATGTGCAACCACTCCTGGTTAACTCCGTGTTCGGCTTCCCATATTCCTACTTCTTTATACCGTGGTTCTTAAGAGCTTTTTCCACGTACTTTATCGGGGCGTTCAGTTCTACTCCCAGGTCGTTCCGGCACAGGTTGGCGGCGAGGGCCAGGTACCCGTTGATCAGGTACTGAAGCTCTGCCAACTCTACCTGGGTCAGATCTGCTTCCAGAAAGGCCGGTGCGAAACCGGTCAGGAACTCGGCGGTCTTGGAAAGTGCTATCCCCTCGTCCAAGGTCAGTACCCATCCGAAATAGGCCAGCATGTTCAGACCGTGAATTTGTCAATACCTGATACACTCAGGTGGAATATTGCTCAATTCCCGGCCTGACCCCCGACGACGACCTTCAAAAGTTCCGAACTTACAGAGTCTGTGAGTAGGTTAACAGGTTAACGGTATCGGGATCCGACAGACCCTTATCCGCCACAGTGGATGGCATCTTTGACCCAGGATGTCCCCACCGAATCTTATGGAGCGTTTCTTGCGGGTTGTCATTGGCCAACCAGCCAACACCCTGGGGTCCATCCTTATCCTTATTAAAATCGATTTTGTTTCCATCTGCACCATGGCATGCGGAACAGCCCGAACCATAAAGGGTCTTTCCACTGGCTGCATCGCCTACGGGTTTACCGTCGGTGTTCAGAGCCGTGTTGATATCTATGAGGCCCTCACGGATGAACTTCACCAGTGCCCAGACATTTTCGCTGCTTGCCGTCAGTTCCTTAATCCCGTGGCTGCCTGACGTTATGGCCTTAAACAGCTCATCCGGGCTCTTGTTCCTGGCGCCGTAAACTCCGTCGATGCCCGTATAGTGAGAACCCTTTTTGTAACGCCCTTCTTTACCGATATAATCCCACCCATGGCACTCCTTGCACCTCCAGGTGTCGCCGCCCGATTTCTTCCCGTCCATCGGGTAAAGGGGATGATTGCCGCTGACTTCGGCACCGGCGATCTTGTACCATTTGTCGTATAGCAGTCCCCCCAACTTCAAGTCAGCCTGCTTGTATGCAGCCGGGACATCCTCGGCAGCAAGCATGCCCGGAGAAACAGCAAACACTGCAGTCATTACAAAGGCGACAACAATCGTGAAACATAAACCTAATATAACCTTCTTCATATGATTCTCCTCCAAAATTCCCCATCCTTTTAATCAAATCTAAACTAACCAAAGACAAGTTGCAAGGTCAGAATTAAATAATGTAAGTAACACGTGAACTGTTCGGGTTTTTAGCACACGAGTTGTCCGGTTCATACTGGTTGCCGAGTAGGACCTGGGATCGTAACTTGTATTTTAACCTTCACCACTCTTATTTTAGACTGTTTCTAAAACCTCCCCTCCCTCACCTTCCTCTTTCCCAGCTTCTTCACCACCTTTGGTTTAACGGGTTCGTTACCCTCCAGCACTCCCTCCCCCTCGTAGATCTTTTGGCGCATCAAGCCGCCCGGGGCGAGACCCATTTCCATAAACTCCTCATCCATACCAACGCACATGCTATAGAGTACACTGCTATCTCTATCAAGGCCTGAATAAGGCAGCTTTCCGTATTCTTCCTTCTTCATGGGATAAGCGATAATCTGCACACCGCGGTGCTCGGCAGGAAGATCAAGATCGACCTGGCGTCATTAATAAGCGGAAGGTGGAAAGTGGAATACGACTCCGTGTTTTGCCGGAAAAAATGGTTTGAAACCAGGATAAAGCTGAGACATTCTTACTGGTAAGAAAGGTGAAAGGAGGTACTATGAAGCCAATTGCAACGACAAAGATGTCTTCAAAGGGACAGGTCGTCATCCCGGAGTCCATCCGCGACCTGCTTAACCTTGAAGCTGGTACTCAATTCGTGGTGATTGCCGAAGATGATGTGGTTATTTTAAAAATGATCAAGCCGCCCTCTATGGAAGACTTCGATGAGGTTATTTCCAAAGCAAGAAAACAGGCAAAGGAAGCCGGGCTCACACCCCTGTCGGCGGCCGAAACTATCGCACAATACCGTAAGTCCCGATGAGGATCGTCCTGGACACAAATGTGTTCGTGTCGGGGGTGTTTTTCGGAGGGCAGCCGGGCAGAATCCTCACCGCGTGGCGTGACAAAATGGTTCGGCTCGTTCTTTCTCATGAAATCCTGGAAGAATATATCGAGGTGCTCTATCGTCTCGAGAAGTTGTACCCACCCATTGAAGCAGAACCTGTAATAGAACTTATCCTGGCAGGGTCAGAGATCATACCTGCGGTGCCCCTGGAAAAACCGGTTTCGTGCGACCCGGATGATGGCAAATTCATTGCCTGTGCCCTGGCATCAAAGGCCAAAGTGATCGTCAGCGGCGACAAGCATCTATTGTCCCTGAAGCGTTTCCAGGATATTGACATTTTGAGTCCTTCTGAATTCGTGCAAAAGTACCTGTAAGATCGAAAGTTCTTTTTGAATCCGCCAGCAGAGAAGGGGGAATCCGTATCCAGGGTCCAGGGTCTAGATCCTGATCCCCTGATCTATTATCTCCTGTCTCTTAGCACTAGTCTTTGAATCCCGAGCCTGGTCGAGGGGCCAGTACTTCGCCTTCCCCGGGAAGACGTGCCTCACCCCTCCCCTCGGATCCTCCGTGTCCCCCTTTATAACGTGGAATCAAATGCACATGCAGGTGCATGACTGTCTGGCCGGCGGCCTGGCCGTCGTTGATGCCGATAGGGGGTGCAGGAGCAGAGGAACAAGTGCACCGGTGCACATGTGCACTAGTGCACTGCTTAACTGGTGTAGTCGGACTCGGAGATGATCCGATCGGGATCCAGGTTGCAGAAGGGGCAGTCCTTTTCGGGCATGGCGTATTTCCTTGAAAAGCGGCAAAAGCTGGCTCTCGCAGAGCCGCAGGGGACGCAGGGGGAGAAAACTACTCATTTCAAGCTAAAAGTACTAATTAAAAATGATATCACAGCGTATCCCACCCTGTGAGTTAATCGTATTTGGGGCGTAAAAGTTAAGAAAACGGGGCACGATCCCACGGGTTTACCCTCACTGAAGAACCAAAAATACAATGAGGGGGATCATCCGAATCCCCCGGTGTCAGAGCACTTTGGCACTTAGAAATCAGGCTTTTTCTCCTGATTTCCTTCCGGTTTTACTACCTGACCTGCCCTGATCTACTTTTCTGAAGCTCCAAAAAGATAAAATACACCGAATCAGTGCCCTTCAAATAGCTCATTCCGGCAAAATCAGCCATTTCCCTCGCCCGGGCTCTGACACCGGGGGTTTTCAAGGAATGCGTCCTTGAGAAGACGGCTCTGGAGATCGTAGGCGCGCCTGGGATCGGCGGGCTGGCCGATGATGGAGATCTCCTGGGTCAGCAGGCGGGAGATATGCATGACGTGGGTGTCGCGTTTGCGCATCTCGCGGCGGTACAGCGGGTGGTCCTGGTTGATGTAGACGACGTTGCTCTCCGTAAAGCATTCGGGGCCGTCGGCGCCAAAGTAGTCCAGACAGCAGGTGATCCCCATCTGCCCCAGTTTGATCTTCTGGATGACGGCTCTGGGGGTCAGACGCCGGACCGTGGGATCCTTTTCCCGGGGCTCCCCCTCCTTCCCCCCGGACGCCTTCCCACCAGGCGCAACCTCCTCGACAGCGGGCTCATCCACTTTTGCCGCCCCCTCCGCCGTCACAGCCGGTTCCCCGGCCCCGCCGGACTCCTCGCCGAAAGAGACCGGTCCGAAGGGGGATATCTCCGGATTCCTCGCCAGCGCATCCTGTATTCTGACGAGGGCCTCCTTCAAGACCCTCCTGTAGCGGTTCTTTTCTTTTTTGCCGCTTAAGGTCCGCAGCGCCCGCCGGCCTCCTCCATGACCTCGAGGGCCGCCTCGTTGAAAACTGCATATTCCTGCGTGTCGACGATAAAGCCGCTCCTGTCGCTGGTGATGGGAAGAAAATCAGCGTTGATCTCTCCCCTGACGCGCGCCGCGTCGCCTCCCCAGGTTTCCATGCCGAACATCTCCCGTTTCACAAGGACCCCCTTGACCCTCACATTGATCCCCATTTATCTGGTGGAGCTCCTCGATTCCGGAAGGATGTAGATCTCCCCGTGGATGAGACCGTAGTCAGTGCCCTCCATGAAGGGGATCCGGTGACCGGAAAATTCCCTGGGCCGAACCTCCTTGTCGTTCAACACCACACGAAAGTGGGGCGCGCGGATGGGAACGCTCTCGGTGACGACCCTTTCCAGGTCCTCCGTGGAGAAGGTCTTTTTCAACTTCGAGATGGTGACGGTGGTCCCGTCTCCCCGGGAGGGATCAGGTTCGTGCACGCGGATAGGCAGGGTCCACTGCCCCGGCTCGGCTTCCCATGATTTTTTGTCGAAGATCACCGAGGCCGCGAATTCACCTCTCTGGGTGGAGACCTCGAAACTCCTTCCTGTCGTCAGCGCGGCGAACTTGCCGATGCCGAACTGGCCGATCAGTTCACGGTTAAAGCGGGGGGACTGCTTCCGGATCCGTTTTTCCGGAGAACCGATGTTGAAATACTGGACGAGGCCGTCAAAATCCATTCCGTTGCCGTTATCCCAGACGATGATCCGATCTTTGTCGACGGATACCCTTACCTCCGTGGAATCGGCGTCGTAGGAGTTGTTGATGAACTCCCTGACGAGCTCGATGCTCCTCGAATAAAGCTGCTCGCCGATGGCGATCAGATGGCTCTTGTCCACGGTTACGGGGATCGTCTTGCGGTTTTCGCTCATGGGATCTCCTGTCGGCGGCGCCGGCAACAGGCAAAAGCCGTTCACTCGATTATGGTGACAGGCCTGAAAAGTAGCAGAGATAAGCGATCCGTGGCAAGGAGGAGATGCGGGCCGGGCACCGCCGGCCAAAACCAATCTCGGATTTCGGGGGGGGACCCCCGCTTGACAATTGGTAAAAAACAGACACTATGCGGAGTGAATATTCACTCCGTAAGGGGGATCGTATGTCGCAACATAGCGGTGAAAAGCACTCGGCGATCATGGAGGCTGCTCTGGATCTCTTTGTGGAGTGCGGCTTTCACGCCGCCCCCACCTCAAGGATCGCTGAACGGGCCGGAGTGGGTGTCGGCACCATCTACCGGTACTTCAGGAACAAGGAGGAGCTCATCCACAGCATTTTCGACGAAATGCACCAAAGGTTTCACGAGCGGTTCGAGCATCGGCTCGATATGAGCGCACCCCTCAGGGAACGCCTGACCTCCGTGCTTGGCAGGCTGCTGGAGATCTTCATCGCCTCACCCCGGGATTTCCTGTTCCTGGAACAGTACCACTATTCCCCCTTCGCCGCAGCGGACCGTCAGGAGCTCCCGGCCGAAGAGCACGGCATCATCCGGCAAATGCTCCGGGAGGGCAAGGAGACCGGCCTGTTCAAGGATGCGGCCGTCCCCGTCCTCCAGGGCATCGCCCTGGGCCCCGTCATCTTCCTTGCCAAGGAGCACATCGCCGGACGGCTTTTTGTCGACGCGTACACCGTGGAACTGGCCACCCGGTCCTGCTGGGACGCTCTTTTGAAATGATGGCGGCGATCCTGATCCCCGGGCCCCTCGATTCAGGACCGTCCGCCGGTCGGCGCTGAAAGGAAAGGACCAGAAATGTGCGATGACCATCTGAAAAGCCGCGGGGAGATCCACCTGCCCGGACCCCGGAATAAGGGGCGAAGCCGGTGGCCGGCGTCAACGGCCGCTTTTACCCTGGGACTCCTCCTCTTCATGGGTACCGCGATGGCGCAGGAGGAGAAGGGCAGGGACGAGGGAAAATCCGCGACCCCGCCCAGGCAGGGCATGCCCGTGGAAGCAGCGGCGGTCCGGACCATGCCTGTCGCCAGGGAGATCACGGCGGAGAACGCCGGGCGCATCGTCGAGGTCTCCTTCGAGGAGGGGCAGAAGACCGCGAGGGGCCAGGTTCTTGTGCGTCTCGACCGGTCCGTACTGGAAGCCCAGCGTAACCGGGCTGAAGCGAGCCTGACCCTTAGCCGGGCCAACCGGGACCGCTCGGAGGTCCTGCTCAGGGAGGAGGCCATCTCTCAACGGGAGTGGGACGAGGCCAGCGCACAGTGGCGGCTGGACGAGGCAAACTTGCGCCTGGCCCAGGCCCCAGCTGGAGAAAACGGTCCTTCATGTTCCCTTCGACGGGGTCCTCGGCCTCAGGTACGTCAGTTCCGGTGAATACGTACAGCCCGGCCAGTCCATCGTTACCCTCGACGACACCGATCCCATAAAGATCGATTTCAGGGTCCCCGAGACATACAGTGCCGGCCTCCGGGCGGGACAGACCGTCCAGGTGCAGGTTGACGCCTCTCCCGGCAAGACCTTTTCAGGACGCGTCTACGTTATCGCCCCGAAGGTAGACCCGCAGGGCCGCAGCCTGCTGGTCCGCGCGGAGGTACCCAACCGGGACGGGTCCCTGCGCCCGGGGATGTTCGCCCAGATCAGGCTGATCCTGGAAGAAAAGCCCAACGCCCTCATGATCCCGGAACAGGCGCTGCTTGCCAGGGGAGAGAGCCGGTACGTCTATAAGGTCGTGGACGGGGCTGTCGTGGAGGCCGCCGTCACGTCCGGACTGCGGCAGCGGGGGCTGGTGGAGATCACGAGCGGCCTTTCCCCCGGGGACACGGTTATCACGGCCGGACAGATGAAGGTGAGACCCGGCTCCCCGGTCACCGTCCTCCCCGCGGCGGAAGGGAACTGACGGCCATGTTCCTATCCGACCTTTCCATCAGGAGACCGGTCCTGGCCTCCATCATGAGCCTGGGGATCATCCTTGTCGGGCTGGTCAGCTACCAGCGTCTGTCGGTGCGCGAGTACCCCAGGATCGACGAACCCGTGGTGAACGTGGACACCACCTATTCAGGCGCTCCCGCGGAGATCGTCGAGTCCCAGGTCACGCAGCCCCTGGAGGAAAGCCTGGCCGGCATCGAGGGTGTCGACCTCATCACCTCGATCTCCCGCCCGGAGCGGAGCCAGGTGACGATCAAGTTCCGCCTTGACCGGGACATCAACGAGGCCGCCAACGACGTGCGCGACCGCGTTTCACGGGCCCGGGGCCGCCTGCCTTCGGAGGTCAGCGAGCCGAAGATCAGCAAGGTCGAGGCCGACGCCATGCCCGGCATCCTTCTCACCTTCTCCTCTTCGAAGCACACTCCGCTCGAGATCAACGACTACGCGGACCGCTACGTCAAGGACCGGCTCCAGAACATCCAGGGGGTGGCCAACGTCCGGATCCTCGGAGAGCGGCGTTTCGCCAGGCGCATCTGGCTCGACCACATGCGCCTGGCGTCCTACAGCCTGACCGTCCAGGAGGTGGAAACCGCCCTTCGCCGGCAGAACGTGGAGATCCCCGCCGGCCGGATCGAGTCCGCCGAGCGGGAGTTTACCGTGCTGTCGGAGACGGACCTGCGGACCCCCGGGCAGTTCGAGGGCATTATCCTGAAAAACGCAGGAGGATACCTCGTGAGGCTCGGTGACGTGGGGCGCGCGGAGATCGGCCCCGAGAACGAGCGGATCGTTCTCCGGATGAATGGCGAGCCAGGGTTGGCGCTGGGGATCGTGAAGCAGTCTACGGCCAACCCCCTTGACGTCTCGAAGGCTGTCCGCGAAGTTCTGCCCTCGCTGAGGGAGTCCCTTCCCGACGGCATGGACGTGCAGATCGGTTACGACACCTCCGTCTTCATCGACCACTCCATCAGGAACGTTTACCATGCAGTGGGCGAGGCCATTATCCTCGTCATCATCGTCATCTACTTTTTCCTCAGGTCGGTCCGCTCGACACTCATCCCCCTCGTCACCATCCCCGTGTCCCTCATCGGCGCATTCGCCCTCATGTACGCGTTCGGGTTTACCATCAACACCCTGACGCTCCTGGCCATGGTCCTTGCCATCGGGCTCGTGGTGGACGACGCCATCGTGATGATGGAGAACATCTTCCGCCACGTGGAGGAGGGGATGCCGCCGATACGCGCCGCATTCCAGGGCAGCCGGGAGATCGGCTTCGCCATCATCGCCATGACCCTCACCCTGACGTCCGTCTACGCTCCTATCGGCTTCATGCCCGGGAGAACGGGGCGCCTCTTCACCGAGTTCGCCCTGACCCTGGTGGGCGCTGTGCTGGTCTCCGGGTTCGTGGCCCTGACGGTGTGTCGCCCATGCTGGCTTCGAAGCTGCTGCGGCGCCGTAAGAAGCACATGGCGGTCTACAACATCATCGAAAAGTTCATCGTGGGCATGACCAACGGGTACCGCAGGCTGCTCATCCTGGCCCTCAGGGGCAGCGTCGTGGTGGGTCTGGGCGTCCTCCTCGTGGCCGCCGCGGCCTGGTTCCTCTTCGGTGCCCTCAAGTCGGAGCTTGCCCCTGTCGAGGACCGGGGTGTCATCCTGAGCATCGGCATGGCCCCTGAGGGCTCCACCGTTGCCTACACGGACCGCTACGCGAGAATGATGGAAGACACCCTGGCCAAGGTCCCCGAAGTGGAACGCTACATCTCCATCATCGGCTACCCCGCCGTGTCCCAGGTCATCTCCTTTGCCAGCCTCAAGGACTGGGGGGAAAGGGAGCGCAAGCAGCAGTAGGTCATCCGCTAGCTGCAGCCGAAATTCTTCGGGGGCATACCGGGCATCCTGGCCTGCCCCATCAACCCGCCCTCCCTGGGGCAGCGGTCCATCGCCCAGCCGGTGCAGTTCGTAATCCAGAGCTCGGCGCCCTACGAAGAACTCCAGAAAATGACAGAGAAGGTCGTTGAAGAGGCAAGGCAGTGACCCGGGTTCATGAACCTGGACACGGACCTGAAACTCGACAAACCCCGGATCTCGGTCCAGCTGGATCGGGAAAAAGTGGCGGACATGGGCCTGGATGTCGCCACGGTGGGGCGCACCCTCGAAACCCTGCTGGGAGGTCGGCAGGTCACGCGCTACAAACAGCGCGGCAAGCAGTATGACGTCATCGTGCAGGTCGAGAGCGCCGACAGGGAAACGCCGTCGGACCTTTCGTCTATCCACGTGCGCGGCGCCGGCGGGGAGATGGTGCAGCTGTCGAACCTGGCGATGGTGACGGAGACCGTGGCCCCCAAGGAACTGAACCACTTCAACCAGCGTCGGGCGGCCAAGATCTCCGCAAGCCTGGCCCCCGGCTACACCCTGTCCGACGCCCTGCCGGTCCTCGAGGAGATAGCGGCCCGCGTTCTGCCCGCCGGCGCGGTCGTGGACTACGACGGCCCTTCCCGCGAGTACAAGGAGAGCAGCGCGGGGGTCTACGTCACCTTTCTGCTCGCCCTGGCCTTCATCTACCTGGTGCTGGCGGCGCAGTTCGAGAGCTTCATCGACCCCTTTATCATCATGCTTTCCGTCCCCCTCAGCGTGACCGGCGCCCTGGCGGCCTTGTACCTGACAGGGCACACCCTGAACATCTACAGCCAGATCGGCCTTGTGACCCTGATCGGCCTCATCACCAAGCACGGCATCCTCATCGTCGATTTCTCCAACAAGCTCCGGGAACAGGGCCGCTCCAAAATCGATGCGGTCGTGGAGGCGGCGACGCTGCGGCTGCGCCCTATCCTCATGACTACCGGGGCCATGGTCCTGGGCAGCCTGCCCCTGGCCCTGGCAAGGGGAGCGGGGGCCGAGAGCAGGCAAGCCATCGGGTGGGTCATCGTCGGGGGTATTTCCCTGGGCACCGTCCTGACGCTTTTCGTGGTGCCCACCGCCTATTACATCATTGCGCGGGGGAGAAAAAGGGTCGTCCCCGAAGAGGACGCCCTTTCCGGGACGGAGGTGGCCGTTGCCTGATCTGGCGTGTCTATGTATCCAAGTATCTAAATGTCCAGTAAAAACTTTTCATCTCTGTCATTCAGGGAATCATACTTGCGGCGTGGCAAAGGCGGGGCACCAGGCACCAGACACTGCTCTTACTACAGCACCGCCAGACGGTCGTTCACCATCTCCCTTTCCCTCTGCACCCGCTCCTCACTCCATTTCATCTCCCCGCCCATAAGATCGATGACCCGCCCGGAAGCTTCCATGGCCGCAGCGGTGTCCAGCAGGGCGAGGGCGGTGCGGTGGGCAAGCACGTCCATGGCGTGCTCGGCGCATTCGTGCCGCGCCGCGTATATCACCTCGGCTTCCAGGTAGGGGTGGCTCTTTGCCAGGGGGGCTCCGTAGCCTTCGGCGGCGATGCGGGCAACCGCCACGGCCCGGTCGCCGTAGGCGCGGTTAAGGTGCATGGCGGCCTTTGCGTCCAGGCCGTACTCCTCCACCAGCCTGGCGTCTCCCCTGGGATCGTATTTTTCACCACCCCATATGTAAATACCCTCCGTCCGGCATCCGCCGGCGGGGCTCAGGGAGAAACTGCGCACGGCCAGATCGACGACGTCCAGGGCCATCTTGCGGTAGGTGGTCCACTTGCCTCCGGCGATGGTGATGAGCCCTGAAGGGTCCTGGTCGATGAGGTGGTCCCTCGTCAGCCTGGCCGTGTCCGTGGCCTTTGGATCGAAGATGAGAGGCCTTAACCCCGACCAGGCGGCCTTGATGTCCGACTCGGTGACCGTAAGGTCGAAGTAGCGCGCGATGTGGCGGAGAAGGTACGCGATATCCTCCTTGCTGGGTCGCGGGTGCGCCTCCACCTCGGCAGGTTCGTCGGTGGTGCCCACCAGGGCGTGCCCCTCCCACGGCAAAACGAACAGGACCCTCCCATCCTCCGTTTTGGGGATAAGCAGCCCGGTGTCCGGCGGGGCGAAACGTTTATCGAGGACGATGTGAATGCCGGAACTGGCCTTGAGCATGGGCCGGGACGCCGGATCGTCCATGAGGCGCACCTTGTCGGCGAAGGGGCCGGTGGCGTTGACCACGACACGGGCCCGCACTTCCCAGGACTCGCCGGACACCGAGTCGTGGAGCTTTACACCCGCCACTTTGCCCTCTTTCTTTATGAAATCGGTGACGCAGACATGGTTGGCGATGACCGCCCCGTGTTGCGCCGCTGTAAGGGCGATGCACACCGTCATCCTGGCGTCGTTAAACTGCCCGTCGTAGTAGAGCACGCCGGCCTTGAGACCCTTTGCGTGGAGCATGGGGAACCGTTCGAGGGCTTTGGACCGGCCCAGAAGACGGCTGTTCCCGATGCTGGCCGATCCTGACAGGAGGTCGTAAAGCTTGAGGCCCGCCAGGATGTAGGGGATCTCCATCCACTTGTAGAGGGGGGTGACCAGGGGCAGGCGGTTGCTCAGGTGGGGGGCCAGGCGCAGCAGGATACCGCGTTCCTTAAGGGCGTCGGTCACCAGGCGGTACTGGCTCTTGTCCAGGTGCTTGACCGCCATCTCCAGGTAGCGGACGCCGCCGTGGAGCAGTTTGGTGCTGCGGCTGCTGGTGCCCTCGGAAAAGTCGTTCTTCTCCACGAGGGCGACCTTGAGGCCCCGACTGACAGCGTCCAGCGCCACGCCGCACCCGGTGGCCCCTCCCCCGATGACCACCATGTCGAAGATCTCGTCCGTCTTCAGCCCTGGAAGAATATCGGCTCTCTTCATGACCTTATCTTCTCCCCCATGACCATTATCTCCTGTCTCTTATCCCTTATCCCTTGGCACTTAGCTCCCGCCTCCTCCCTTCGCCCTAAGATGGCCTGGCCCAACCCTTTGTCCTTTCGACGGCCCTCTTCCAGTCAAGGCTCCGGGCGTCGCGCTCCGCTTCCGGCATGGAAGGCTCCCACCGGCGGTCCGGAGTCCACTGCCTGGCGATGGTCTCCTGGTCCAGTAGCCCGGCACCGATGCCGGCGAGGTAGGCGGCGCCAAGGGCTGTTGTCTCCGTGACCCTGGGGCGCACCACCGGCGTGCCCAGGATGTCCGCCTGCATCTGGAGCAAAAGGTCGTTGGCCGCGGCACCACCGTCGGCGCGCAGTTCCCGCAGGGTGATGCCGCTGGCCTCTTCCATGGCGTTGATGGCATCGTGGGCCTGGTGGGCCATGGCCTCCAGGACAGCCCTGGCCAGGTGTGCCCTGTTGGTGCCACGGGTGAGCCCGACGATGGTGCCCCGGGCGTAGGGATCCCAGTAGGGCGCTCCCAACCCAACGAGGGCGGGCACGAAGTACACGCCCCCCGTGTCGGGCACGCTGGCTGCGAGCTGTTCGATCTCCCCGGCCTCCTTTATGAGCCCCAGACCGTCGCGCAGCCACTGCACGGCGGCTCCGGCAACGAAAATGGAACCTTCCATGGCGTACTGAGGCTGTTGTCCCTTTATTTGCCAGCCTATGGTAGTTAGCACACCCTCCCCCAGGACCGGCTTGGGGCCGGTGTTCATGACGACGAAGGCACCTGTGCCATAGGTGTTCTTGGCCATGCCGGGTTCGAAACAGGCCTGTCCGAACAAGGCGGCCTGCTGGTCTCCGGCCACCCCGGTGACGGGGATCGCCTGTCCGAAGAGGGCGGGATCGGTCTCGCCGAACAGACCGGCGGAGGGTTTCACCTCGGGAAGGATTCCGGCCGGGACGTTGAAGATATCCAGAAGCTCATCGTCCCATGAGAGGTCGTGGATGTTAAACAACAGGGTGCGGCTGGCGTTGGAGACGTCCGTGGAGTGAATCCGTCCGCCACTGAGGCGGTGCATGAGCCACGAGTCCACGGTCCCGAAACAGAGCTCTCCGGCCTCGGCCCGGCTCCGGACCCCGGGAACGTTGTCCAGGATCCAGGCCAGCTTTCCTCCGGAAAAGTAGGGATCCAGAACCAGTCCGGTCTTTTCGCGGATCGTTGGTTCCAGGCCCTCCTCTTTCATGCGGTCGGTCAGAGCCGCTGCCCGCCGGTCCTGCCAGACAATGGCGCGGTGCAGGGGCTCCCCCGTGGACCTGTCCCAGGCGACGGTGGTCTCCCGCTGGTTGGTGATACCGATGGCCGCGATCTCTCCGGGAGCCGCGCCTGCCCGGGAGATGGCCTCCCTGGCGGTGTCCAGTTGGCTCTGCCAGATCTCCCCGGCGTCGTGCTCGACCCATCCGTCATGGGGAAAGTGCTGACCGAACTCCTGCTGGGCAACGCTCACGACGCTGCCGTCCAGGCCGAAAATCATGGCCCGACTGCTGGTCGTGCCCTGATCCAGGGCAAGCAGATATTTCATGCCATCCTCCTTTGACCCGACCTAGGAGTCTGTCGGAGAACCTGTCTGTCTGATTAGACAGACAGGGCACAGACTCCTAGCTGATTTGTCGGGATATGCATTTTTTCGGTTCCGTACCCGAAATCCGTCGAGGAGTTCGCCCAAACCTGGATTTCGGGTATAACTCTTGAATTTCGCTCGTTTTTTTCATAACAAAAGTCTTATATTTCCGACTAGCTATCTCAAGGAGCCTGGGTGGGTTCTCCGACAGACTCCTTGAGTACGGGTGAAAGGTAAAAAAAGAGGGGTGGGGCAGGGTACCCCACCCCTCTTTACTGGAGTGCTTGGAACGCTGCTAGCGCACTTTTCCTGCGCGCCAGGCCTTGATCAGCGTGTCGTAATCGACAGTTTCTCCCTTGGGTTTTTCGTTCTCGAGCTGGGGTTTGGGAGCACCCGGCTGCCCGAGCCAATAAGCTTCATCCTTCTTTTCGTTAAGCTTGGGACCGCATTCGGCCTGCACGTTGGCTCGCTCGATGCGGGCCATAACATCGTCCATCTCCTTGGCCAGGTTGTCCATAGCCGTGCTCACGGTCACCTCACCGGCGACCGCCTCACCGATATTCTGCCACCACAGCTGAGCCAGTTTCGGATAATCCGGAACGTTCGTGCCGGTGGGCGTCCACGAAACACGGGCGGGACTGCGGTAAAACTCCACCAGCCCGCCGAGCTTGGGAGCGCGTTCGGTGAAAGACTTGTCGTTGATGTCGCTGTCCCTGATGATGGTCAGTCCCACGTGCGACTTCTTCAGCGATACGGTCTTGGCGACTGTGAACTGCGCGAAGAGCCATGCGGCCTTGCGCCGGTCAACAGGGGTGCTCTTCAGAAGCGTCCACGAACCGGCATCCTGATACCCCTGCTTCATGCCCTCCTGCCAGTACGGGCCGTGGGGGGAGGGAGCCATGCGCCACTTGGGAGTCCCGTCCGCGTTGACCACGGGGGTTCCTTCCTTGACCATGTCCGGGATGAACGCCGTGTACCAGAAAATCTGCTGGGCAACGTTGCCCTTGGCCAGGCTGGGCAGGGACTGGTAGAAGTCCATGCCGAGAGCCCCTGGGGGCGCGTACTTCCGGAGCCACTCCATGTACTTGCGAAGGGCGTACTTGGCGGCCGGGCTGTTGGCGGCGCCTCCGCGGCTCACACTGGAGCCCGCGGGGCGGCAACCCTCGACCCTGATACCCCACTCGTCAACAGGTTTGCCGTTGGGAAGGCCAACGTCACCGGCGCCGGCCATGACGAGCCAGGCATCTGTGAAGCGCCAGCCGAGGTCCGGGGCCTTCTTGCCGTAGTCCATATGGCCGTAAATAGCTTTGCCGTCAATCTCCTGGACGTGCTCACTGAAGAATTCGGCGATGTCCTCGTAAGCTGACCAGTTCACCGGAACGCCCAGGTCGTAGCCGTAGAGTTTTTTGAACCGTTTTTTGAAGTCGTCTCTCTGGAACCAGTCATAGCGGAACCAGTACAGGTTCGCGAACTGCTGGTCAGGGAGCTGGTAGAGTTTACCGTTAGGAGCGGTGGTGAAGCTCTTGCCGATAAAGTCATCGATGTCCAGGGTCGGCAGGGTGGCGTCCTTCCCTTCGCCAGCCATCCAGTCGGTCAGGTTGACGACGTGACCGTAGCGGGAGTGGGTGCCGATGAGGTCTGAGTCGTTGATATAGGCATCGAAGACGTTCTCACCCGACTGCAGCTGGATCTGCAGCTTCTCGATGACGTCCCCTTCCTGGATAAGGTCGTGGGTGACCTTGATCCCTGTGATCTCCTCGAAAGCCTTGGTCAGTACTTTCGATTCATAATCGTGGGTCGGGATGGTCTCGGAAACGACCTTGATCTCCATGCCTCTGAAAGGCTTTGCGGCCTCGGTGAACCACGCCATTTCCTTGAGCTGGTCCGCCTTGCTGAGGGTCGAAGGCTGGAACTCATTGTCCACCCACTTTTTGGCAGCGTCACTGTACTTGTCGGCGCTGACAGTCAGGGCCTGCCCGGCGATGAACGCCGCGCAAATGCCCAGGACAACCCCGCTCCGCACCAGGAAACGAAGCTTGCCCTTTCCAAGTTTTCTTCTGAGCGCGTACCCCATGGCCCTACCTCCTTAGCTTCCCCTCGACATTGGTCGAAACCAGCGGGCCGAGGGGGGCACCCGCTGCTTCATTCAATACAGGATGCGATGATTACGGCAGATCAGCCGTAGCGCATCATGAGGGTCAAAAAGATCACTGAGATCCCTAACGCTATCCAGATGCTCATATCGGTGACAGCGAGCCACCCGAGGTGAATATAACCGGAACCCAGAAGTCCAATGAACAGCCGGTCGCCACGGTGAGTTGCAATGGGCAGCAACCCCTTTCGCAGAACCGATGGGGAAACGATCTGCCAGACCGTCATCCCGGCGAGAATGGCCGCGATCACGATGAAGAATACCGCTGTGGGCAGGGTCCACGCCATCCACTCCATGTTCACGGCAACTCTCCTCTCATACCCTGCCCAGGGCAAAGCCCTTGGCGATATAGTCCCGGACGAACCAGATCACAAGAGCACCGGGGACTATAGTGAGGATGCCCGCGGCGGCGAGAAGTCCCCAGTCCAGGCCGCTTGCGCTGACCGTGCGGGTCATGGTGGCGGCGATGGGCTTGGCGTTGGTCACCGTCAGGGTCCTGGCGAGGAGGAGTTCCACCCACGAGAACATGAAGCAGAAGAAGGCGGTCACACCGATGCCTGTGCGGATCAGGGGCACAAAGACCGTCAGGAAGAACCGGGGGAAGGTGTACCCGTCGATATAAGCCGTCTCGTCGATCTCCCGGGACACTCCGGACATGAACCCCTCCAGGATCCATACGGCAAGGGGCACGTTGAACAGGCAGTGAGCCAGGGCGACCGCGATGTGAGTGTCAATAAGCCCGAAGGTCGAGTAGAGCTGGAAAAAGGGCAGAAGGAACACTGCCGCGGGGGCCATCCTGTTGGTGAGAAGCCAGAAGAACATGTGGGTGTCGCCCAGGAACCGGTACCGGGAGAAGGCGTAGGCGGCCGGCAGGGCGGTCAACAGGGATATGACCGTGTTCATGCTGACGTAGATGATGGAGTTGATGTATCCGGAATACCAGGCCGAGTCCTTGAATATTTTGACGTAATTCGCGAAGGTCGGGTCCCCGGGGTAAAGGGAGAACGCCCCCAGGATGTCCGCATTGGTCCGGAGGGACATGTTGAGCATCCAGTAGATGGGAAGCATCAGCAGTCCAAGGTAGATGGCAAGGGCTATGGACCTTTTGCTTATCCTCATGACCCTTCCCCCGTTCCCACTCGCTGGAGCGCCTGGTAGAACAGGTAGCTGAACAGCAGTACGATCATGAAGTAGATCAGGGAGAAGGCCGCCGCGGGACCAAGGTCAAACTGACCCACCGCCACCTTGACGAGATAGATGGAAAGGAAAGTGGTTGAGTTCCCCGGGCCTCCGCCCGTGAGAACGAACGGTTCGGCGTAAATAAGAAAACTGTCCATGAAACGCAGTAATATGGCGATGGTCAGCACTCCGCGCATCTTCGGGAGCTGGATGTACCGGAAGGTCGCCCATGGGGTCGCGCCATCGATCCGGGCAGCCTGAAAGAAGGCTTCCGGGATCGCCTGGAGTCCGGCATAGGCTAAAAGGGCCACCAGCGACGTCCAGTGCCACACCTCCATCAACATGACTGTGATCCAGGCATCCAGGGGCGACGCGGTGTGGTCGAACGCCACACCGAGACCGTTCACAATGACGCCGAATAACCCTATGTCCGGCCGGGTGAAGATGATCCAGATGGTTCCTATGACGTTCCAGGGAATGAGGAGAGGCAGCGCGAGGAGCACGAGGGTCACGGGGACGCCGATGCCGCGCTTGGGCATGGCCAGGGCGATGAGCACGCCGAGGGGGATCTCGATGAGCAGCACCAGACCGGAAAAGATAAACTGGCGCTGCAACGCGTCATGCAACCGGCTGTCGGACAACACGTTCCTGAACCACTCGGTGCCCACGAAGACCCGCTCGCCGGGGCCGAAGATGTCCTGGACGGAGTAGTTCACCACCGTCATCAGCGGAATGATCGCGCTGATGGCGACGATGATAAACACCGGAAGGACAAGGAACCAGGCTTTGTTGTTGTGTGGTTTGTTCATCACTCGATCACTCCAATAGTTGACCGTCGGCGTAAAGCTTGGTCCGCTCCGGAGGGAAGTTCAGATAGCCTGGCCCGGGGCTTATCTCCTGTTTCTCCCAGAGCTTTACCTTGACGACCTGTCCTCCAAACTGAACCGCGGCGATCTGAAAGGACCCCCTGTCCTCAATGGAAACAATGGCCACCTCAACGGCTCCTTCACTCTTTTCCCGGTCCAGTTTGAGAAATTCGGGCCGGATGCCCAGTTCCAGGTTCCCGTTGGACGCATGGGCCCCGGCCCGGCTGTCCAACTGAATGCGCCCGCCATCCACGATCGCCACGTTGCCGTCAAGCCTGCAGGGCAGGAGGTTCATTCCCGGGCTCCCGATGAAATAGCCCACAAATGTGTGACGGGGATTTTCAAAGAGCTCCTGGGGCGTTCCCACTTGCAGGATACGGCCCTCGTTCATGACAGCGACCTGGTCGGCGAAAGTCAGCGCCTCATTCTGATCGTGGGTGACGTAAATGAACGTCCGGGCGAAACGCTCGTGGATCTCCTTGAGTTTGCGTCGGAGCTGCCACTTTACGTGTGGATCTATGACGGTCAGGGGTTCGTCGAAAAGGATCGCTGCCACGTCGCTGCGAACAAGTCCACGGCCGAGGGATATCTTCTGCTTACCGTCTGCTGACAGGCCGGATGCTCTGCGATTGAGGTCTGACTGGAGATCAAGCATCCTGGCCACTTCGTTGACCCGTGTCTGGATATCCTGCTTTCCCATGGCGCGGTTCCGAAGGGGGAATGCCAGGTTATCGTACACCGTCATGGTGTCGTAGATAACGGGGAACTGGAAAACCTGGGCGATATTTTTTTCCTTTGTGGGGAGGTCGGTGACGTCCAGATCGTCGAATTTCACCCGTCCCCGAGTCGGTTGAATGAGTCCGGAGATGATGTTAAGCAGGGTCGTCTTGCCGCAGCCTGAGGGCCCGAGAAGGGCATAGGCCCCGCCGTCGTCCCAGGTGATGTTCATGGGCTTGATGGCCCATTCGCTCTCCTGGCTGGGTTTGTCTTCGTAGCTGTGGGCAATATCCTGAAATTCAATACGCGCCATCGGTGGCCTCTTCAGGTTCAGACTGCTGTATTGGATTGGCGAAGGGGGAGCGAACCAGTTTTCCCGATCCGTCGTATGCGAACAAACCTCTCGGGTCCACGAAAACGCGGATCACCTCACCCAGCCGGAATGTATGCACACCTTCCTCAAGAACGACCCACGTAATGCCGTTGAGTGACAGGTGAATGAAGGTCTCCGAACCGCTGATCTCAGCCAGTTCTACTCGCGCTTCGATCTCCACGTCCTGCGGGAAAGTGCGTGTTATGGAAAATCTGTGGGCCCGCACCCCGAAACAGTATTGGCCCGGGGCAAGTCCGGCCATGTGGGGAGGCAGGGGAAAACGGATCTTATTCGCGATCCGTACCTCGTCGCCTTCTATGACTCCTTCCAGGAGGTTCATGGGCGGATCACTGAAGATCTGACCCACGCGTATGGAATCGGGGTTGCGATAAACATCTGCAGTCGGGCCGGTCTGCAGTACCCGGCCTTTGTCGATGGTGAAAACGGTTCCCCCAAGCAATAGCGCCTCCGAAGGTTCGGTGGTGGCATAGACGACTATCGTCTGGCGCTTGTTGAATATCTCCCCCAGTTCCGTCCGCAGCTCCTCCCGGAGCTTGTAGTCCAGGTTGACGAGGGGCTCGTCGAGAAGCAGCAGGCCGGCCTCTTTGATGAGAGCCCTCGCCAGTGCCGTACGCTGCTGCTGGCCGCCGCTCAATTCTGCAGGCTTCCGGTGGAGTTGAGGGGTGATGTGGAGCATCTCGGCGGTCTCGCGGACCCGCCGGTCGATCTGGCCCTTGTCCACCCCCGCACGCTTGAGGGGGGAGGCGATGTTTTTGTAAACGGTGAAGGAAGGATAGTTGATGAACTCCTGGTAGACCATGGCCACGTCGCGCCTGCGAACGGAGTGGCCCGTGACATCCTTGCCGTCTACCAGAACGCGCCCCGCGCTCGGCCGGTCCAGTCCCGCCATGAGTCTCATGAGGGAGGTTTTCCCGGACAGTGTGGGGCCGAGGAGAATGTTGAGAGAGCCGGGCTCGAGCTTCAGATCGACCCCGTAGATGTGGGAGTCGGGCCCCACTTTTTTGACCACGCCTTCCAGCGTCAGCGACATATCAGGAAGGTCCTTTCGTTGTCAGATCCATGGCGTCGGATGATGTCCCTGCGCCTGGCTCCCTGGACAGAGGAAACCCAATCAGGCAACCAAGGCTCCGCTTTGCACCGGATGTGTAAAACATCATTCCAGGTTGGTTTGCCATGAACATTATCATACGCACCTTATGTTCACAAAAGAAAATAAAGGGTGGCTATATTTTCGCTTTAAAACATATCAAAGGGAACAACCCCTTTATCACATCCCATTCAGGGCAATGTGAAGCTTCACGTTGGCATCTGCGAGAATTCGACATATCTCATCGGGAGGCCTCTTGTCGGTGAAAAGTGCATCTATCTGGGACAACTGACCGAGCCTTACCATGGGTTTCCGCCCGAACTTGGTGCTGTCGGTGGCGAGGAATACCTTGTGGGAGTTGACCATGATAGCTTGCGCCACCCGAACTTCGCTGTAATCGAAATCCAGGAGGGAGCCATCCATGTCTATGCCGGAGATACCGATAATGCCGAAATCGACCTTGAACTTCTCGATAAATTCGATAGTGGTATCGCCAGTGATCCCCCGATCCCTGTGCCGTACGACACCGCCGGCGACAATGATCTCGAAGCTGCCGTTCTGGGATAATATGGCAGCGACGTTGAGGTTGTTGGTGATTATGCGAAGCCCCCTGTGGTCGCGCAGGGCCTTTGCAACCTCCTCTGTGGTCGTGCCGATGTTTATGAAAAGTGAAGTCTGGTCCGGGATATGACTGGCAACCATCCTGGCGATGCGGATCTTTTCGTCCAGGCAAATAACCTGGCGTGTCGAATAGGGGATGTTTTCCACGGTGGCCGGCAGGCCGGCTCCGCCGTGGTGTCGTCGCAGCAACCCCTCGCGGCAGAGCAGGTTAATGTCCCTTCGCACGGTCTGGGTCGTTACGTGGAAGGTTCTCGCCAGCTCGTCGCTGGACACGAATCCGCGGCTCTGAACCAGCTCGAGGATCTCCCTTTGTCTCTTGTTGTGTAGTTTGGTGGAGCCTGGAAGGACCGGTTTCGGCATGGAAAATCACTCCCGTGGAAAAATGTACCTGTGGAGTGGATTTTTGTTCTCTTGCGCAGTATACCACGATTTCGGGAGAAATGTTCGTTTACGAAAAAAAAGCAGCAACAAATGACTTTTGGGCCCCATTCTGCGTAACGGCACAGCAATTATAACCTTAAAAACGGGCGAAAAACGGTATTCGGGTCGGCGGCTTCGCCCTTCGCTTTTGGCCCTGTTCTTTCCCCGCTCCCCCATGCATCCATGCACCTGTGCATTGCCTGTATTCCACTTTCCACTTTCCACTTTCTACTCTATTTTATCCCCATGCTCCTACTCGTCCTTGTCTACCTTCTCATCCCCATCGCCTTTACGGCTGTTCTGTATATTACAGGTGTCCGCTCCCGGAAGGTCCTGGCTGTTCCACCTGCGGCTTTTGTTCTGCTGCCTTTCCTGCTGGCAGCCGCCCTGGGAACCATTGGGGTCAGGAACCATTGGGGTCAAGGCGTGAATTTCACAATATCCCTGTCAACCTTAAGCCTATCATATCCCCTCAATAGCATTTG
>JARGFZ010000046.1:5000-10399 GCA_029210965.1 bacterium
AATGTGGAAGGGGGATTATGGAATAGTGTATAAAAAATCTATAAAAACAGATAGTTACTCAAATAAAGTAAATGTCCTAAAGTACCTGTTTTGTACACACAAAGGAAAATAGGAAATATTTTTTATTCCTCCTTCCCTCTTCCTCCTTCTCCCTTCGGTTTTGCCTTTAACTTGCCTCACCCGCTGTCAAAGCGACAAGAAGAGTTTCCCCTGGAAATATCTTTGACGAGTTGCCCCGATGGTGTCCGGCCCGCGTTATCCTTGAAATACTGACACCGAACTTCCTGGATATATCCCACAAAGTGTCGCCTTTACGAACACGGTAACTGATATAGCGCACTTCCTTCAGGCTTGCGGCTACTGCTTTAGCCTTTCCCTCCCCCACGGTGCACGGCACTCTCAGCGGATATTCGTCTCTGGATACAGGGATCCTGCCCTTGAGAATAGAGGGATTTAATAAATGCAGGTCTTTGACCTGGCAACCAAGGTACCGTGCGATGGTAGACAGGGGGACGCCGCCGGGGACATGCACTTCAACATAATCAAGGGGCGGCTGATAATCAGGGAAAAGTCCGTATCGTTCTGGCTCCATGGCGATGAGCAGGGCTGCGTAAAACGCCGGGACGTAGATCCTGGTCTCCCTTGGCAGACGCAGGTTCTCCATGTCAGGTTCAAGGCCCTTTCCTACAGCTTTCCTGGCCGCCCGCGAAACCCTGCCCTCCCCTGCGTTATACGCAGCCAGAACCTGATCCCAGCTGTCAAAGCGTTTAAAGAGGTATTTGATGAAACTCGCTGCCCCTTCTGTGCTCCTCATAAAATCCAGTCGTTCGTCAACCCAGGTATCTGTCCTGAGGTCAAAACGGCTTGAGGTGGACTGTATCATCTGCCACATACCCACCGCGCCGGCATGGCTTCGAGCTGATTGTTGGTATCCGCTCTCGATTATGCAAAGATAAACCAACTCCGGGGGGAGGTTATATTTTTCCAGAATAGGGACGATGTGCGGGATATAACGGGTCGATAGAGCAAGAGCACTCAGAATACTCTCTCTCTTGTCAATGAGCAGATGTTCCAGCTGAACCTTGACTTTGGGGTTGTCTGCAAGGGCAAGGGCCCGCATAGAAAGGGGGCCGCTTCCCAATTTGCCGGGATCGGGAGCCAGGATCAGAGCAGGATCGATCATTACGAGGTCACTGACAGGCATAAGACCGACAGCCTCCGCAGGGGCGGGGGTCTCGGGCAGAACGGCTGTAAGAACAGTGAAAATCAAAGCCCCGCATAGGGTGCCGGAAAAAAGAACTCGCGATGCGCTCTTATTTTTGGGGGAACTGCTTCGAGCGCAGGGTCCACCCCTCGACAAGTTCAGGAGCCTGGAATGAGAAGCGCGGACGAAAAATCTGCATTTATTTAATAAACGAAAAAACTTCAAATTTACCCTTCATCATGCAAGTCAGTCGGCCAGCCTTTGGCTGGCGTTCCAGGTTCCGAGTTCCAAGTTTAGCCGAATTCTAGCCTTGCAGCACCCTGAAAAACTTCTTACCTACCCGGATCACCTTATCCTGACCAGGCGTTACCAGGTACTGTGTATCATCAACTTTATCATCCATGATCCGAACGGCACCACCTTTGATCATCCTGATAGCCTCCGAGCTGCTGACGCCTCTGACCTGAGCCACAACCTTAAACAGAGGCAAAGGCTCATTCATTTCAAATGCATCGACAGATTCGTCATCGGCCATATCTTCCAGGGATTTCCGGTCTGAAAAACGCATGTTAAACTGCTTTTCGGCTTCTTCAGCTCCTTTTTCGCTGTGAAAACGGGTGACGATCTCTCGGGCAAGACCCCTTTTCGCGTCCATGGGATGGGTTTTACCACCTGCCATGTCCTTTTTCAGCGCTTCAAGTTCTTCAAGGCTAATGGAACTGAGCAGTTCGTAATACCGGAGCATGAGTTCGTCGGAAATGGACATGATTTTTCCGTATATCTCTCCACCGGGCTCCGTGACTCCTATATAATTATCATAGGATTTACTCATCTTCTGGACACCATCAGTACCCTCAAGAAGCGGCATGGTAATAACAACCTGGGGCTCCTGACCGTAAGCACGCTGCAGATCCCGTCCCACCAGGAGGTTAAACTTCTGGTCCGTTCCGCCAAGCTCCACATCTGCCTTTAGAGCTACCGAGTCATAACCCTGCACGAGAGGATACATAAACTCATGTATGCTGATGTGTCTCTGCTCGCTATATCTTTTCCTGAAATCATCCCGCTCCAGCATCCTTGCCACGCTGTAGAGCGAACCGAGTTCGATGAGGCCCTGTGCCGACATTTCCTTCATCCATCGGCTGTTGAAATCTATTTCGGTTCGATCGGGATCCAGGATCTTGAAAGTCTGTTCCTGATAGGTGACAGCATTTTCCTGAACTTGCTCGATCGTTAAGGCTTTCCGGGTTTCCGAGCGTCCCGTTGGGTCGCCGATCATTCCTGTGAAATCCCCGATGAGGAAGATGACCTGATGACCCAGATCCTGGAAGTGTCTCATCTTCTGCATCAGAACAGTGTGTCCCAGGTGCAGATCGGGAGCAGTGGGATCAAACCCCGCCTTGACCCGCAGAGGTTCTCCACTCTCCAGAGAACGCAAGAGCTTCTTCTCCAGCTCCTCACTGGAAATCAGGTCTACAGTCCCCCGCTCAATGATCTGCATCTGGCGTTTCAGCTCGGTTTTTTTATTCATAAGAGTCTAATTCCAAACTTCCTTAAGAAATAGTGAATCGTGAAGTGTGAACCGTCCCGCCATTGGCGGGATTCACTTTTCACTGTTCACTATTCACTGCATCGATCGCTATCCCCTCCAGCAGCCCCCAGTCACTGACGATCATCTCCTGAAAGCCCCACCTGTCCATGACCTCCAGAACCATAAGGGATCCAGCCACTATAAGATCTTCTCTGCCCTTTTCCATACCAGTCATGGCAAGCCGCTCATCCGAAGTCATGGTGAGAAACTGTTTAATGAGATCCTTTATGGTATCTAATGAAAGGACGTGACCATTTATCAGAGTGGGATCATAATCGTCAATGCCCAATTCGATAGCCGCCAGGGTCGTAGGTGTCCCGGCTGTCCCGGCTATCTGCTTCCCTCCATCCTCTCTTTGGCGCTCAAGAAGGTCTCTGAAGCGAGCTTTAAAAACGTCAACTTGCCTGTCCGTGGGTGGATCGTCCAGAAAAAGCTCCTCGGTCAGATGAACCACGCCTGCAGGCAGGCTTGTCCACCATAAATTGCTTCCTTTGAACACCCGGATCAACTCTGTACTCCCCCCACCAATATCCAGCAGTATTCCATCCTCCATGGTACCGATCCCGGCTTGCACACCTATGGAAGTCAGCCTCGCCTCTTCCCCCCCCGAGATCACCTCTACGGGAGATCCAAGGACCTCATTGAGAGCTCTGGCGATGGACCCTCCCCTGTCTGCGTCGCGTAAAGCGCTGGTGCCAACTGCCCGGACTTTCCGGCACCCTGATCCCGAGATATAAACGCTATAGGAGCTCAGAACGGACGTCAGCCTCTCAAAAGCTGCAGGGTCCAGTTCGCCCTTCGTCCGAAGGCCTTCACCAAGCCTTATTATATCCCGGTAAATGGCCTTTGGAGTAAGAACACCATCCTGAACCTGGGCGATGAGACAGCGTACTGTATTGGTCCCTATGTCGATGGAAGCTATCTTCATATGAATCGAATTTCGAATTGAGAATTGCGAATTGCGGATTAAATTCGATATCCGTAATTAGCAATCCGGAATATCCATGGTGTCAGGGTACTTGATTTTGGCGGTTCGTGCCATAATTACTCCATCGGGTTTCTTGAGAATATTATCGGCCCATGATAAATACTTCTGATGCTTTCAAGGTCCGCTAAATACTCTCTTCCGATCCTGCTATCGGCGCTGGTTATCCTAACCTTTTCAGTGGGCCGGTCTTTGGCCGATGGTCCGGATTACGAACTCATCCTTACTGTTGGGGTAGCCTGGGATGCTGCAGGTACCACAGAGCGCGAAAAAGCTTTTCTCGACAGGATCAAGCAGTTGATAAAAAAAGATCCCACCTTAACAGTGGCCGTGATCGGCCATACCGACACCCTTGGATCAGAAAATGAGAACATGGCCATAGGGTTCTATTATGCTTCCAGGATAGCTGATCAACTGGCAGATACACTTCAATTTCCCTACGAACGCATTGAAATCATCTCCAGGGGTGAATCTGAACCGGTGGTTACTCCAGGGAGTTTCGATAAGCAGGTAGAAAACAGGAGGGTCGTAATAAGGCTTGCCACCACAACCTCCATCAAAGTGGCAAAACAGCCCCCTGCCAAAACACAGGGCAAAAAAATCCTTATATTGGAACCTGTTTCAGGAACTGTTGACCGTGCCTACCAGCGGGTCCGAGCCATTGTCGAAGGCGGTTCACAGACCGCACTTCTCACAATAAACGGCATTTCCAGCCTCATTACTGTCCAGAACTCCCGAATAGATACCGAGATCGTTCTGGAAAGGGGAAACAATACATTAGAGGTGATAGCCTGGGATGACAGCGGGTCTTTTGGCAGGGACTCCGTGGAGGTCAATTATATTTCCCCGCCTCCCGAGATCAAGATCCACAAGCCTCTGGACGGTGACCTCTTCGACACAATTCACAGCCTTGTTGTGGAAGTTAGTGGAAAGATCAAAGCCCAGACCCAACTGGCTGAAACGTTTCTGTTTCTCAACGGAGCCCCACGAAGGATCGAGGTCGATGAACAGGGTAACTTCTCTCAGCCGGTGGTCCTCATCAGAAAAACCAACCGAATAAAGATCGAAGCCCTGGATATTTACGGGAAAACGGACACAAGCGAGGATATAACCGTTAGCACCATCAATCTGGCCCCAAAGGATATCGTTGTGTATCTCACATGGGATCAGCCTGGAGTAGACATGGACCTGCACATCCTGGGCCCCGATGGCGAACATACATATTACGCAGCCCTCGACCCGGTTGAAAGCAGTGAAGCCATCCCCCAGGGAGCCCTGGATCTGGACGACAAGAACGGATTCGGGCCTGAGGTCTTCAGCATGTCCGGGGACACTCATGGCCAATACACCATCGAAGCCCGCTACCACCACTCCCAGGATAACGTTCCCTCCCAGGCACAGGTAACAGTAGTACTTTACCCTGCAGAACCGGCAAGACGCATAACACGCATATTCGGTCCGAAGGAGCTTAACTCCGACAAGGACAGGAATTGGATCGTCACCGAGATAGATCTCCCGGAAGGGATATTCTCGGGTCTACAATAGGGTCGCAAAAAGTCCAGACGGGACTTGTTGCTCCACGGGAAGCGAAAAATGTCATTTTCACTTCCCTCACAGAT